>JBBTVQ010000065.1:0-2120 GCA_038063095.1 Patescibacteria group bacterium | reverse complement strand
CCCTTATTATTGCAGAATACGAGTTTTTTTGGACGGGGAAACAGCATATATCAATGATATACTTTCATCAAGAGCAATACAAGGCGAAATGTTGCGATTCCACTTTTTACTTTATGAGAGAAGCGGAGGTTGTTTGCCAGATGCAATCCCGAGGTGCTGGTACGCCAGTTCAGTGGCCATGCGGCCGCGGGGCGTGCGCTCCAGAAACCCCAGCTGCATGAGGAACGGCTCGTATACCTCGGCGATGGTGTCCTCTTCTTCACTGGAGGCCGCGGCGATGGCTTGGAGCCCGGCGGGTCCCCCGTTGAACTTCTCAATGATGACCGCGATGATTCTGCGGTCCATGGGCTCCAAGCCCAAGGCGTCTATTTCCATGAGGGCGAGCGTCTTTTCCGCGACCCCGCCGGTGATCTCGCCCGCGGCGTGCACCTGGGCATAATCGCGGCTGCGCTTCAAAAGGCGGTTTGCAACCCGCGGGGTGGCGCGGCTGGAGCGGGCGATCATCTGCGACGCCGCCTCATCCACTGCGATGCCCAGGACCCGGGCCGAGCGCTGGATGATTTTTTCTATGTCCTCCGGCGCATAAAATTCCAGCCGGAACGAGCCGCCGAATCGGGAGCGGAGCGGGCTGGAAAGGAGGCCGATCCGGGTGGTGGCCGCAATCAGCGTAAACGGCGGCAACTCCAGCTGGATGGTGCGCGCAGACGGTCCTTTGCCGATCATGATATCCAGAACGCGCGACTCCATGGCCGGATACAGGACCTCTTCTATGGCTCTGTTCAGCCGGTGCACTTCGTCAATGAACAAAATGTCCCCGGGCTGGAGATTGGTAAGCAGCGCCGCCAGATCCCCCACGCGCTCAATCGTGGGACCCGAGGTGATGCGGATATTGGTGTTCATCTCCCGCGCCACCAGGTGCGCCATCGTCGTTTTGCCGAGTCCGGCCGGGCCGCTCAGTAAAATGTGCTCAATGGGTTCGCTGCGGGCGCGCGCCGCGTCAATGAGGATGCGCAGATTTCTTTTGACCCGCTGCTGGCCGATGTATTCTTCCCAGCGCTGGGGCCGCAGCGCCAGATCAAGCGCCGGGTCGCGCTCCTCTCTCACGGCTTTTTTGGGCGTTGGTTCGTTATTTGACATTTTTCTATAAATCGGTTATATTATAGCCATACGGCAGTCAGCCGCGGGAAATCCTGAAGTCGTGGGCAATTAGGGCTTTCTTTACCGGAGGTCTTAAGGGAACGACTACACCAGGGCACGCTGGTATTTATATGCTTGCATGTAAACCCTCTGGGGTGTGCCTGGGAGTTTTTCTATCCCCCGCGAGGACTCGCGGGGCAATTGCCCACGACTTCAGGATTTTTTCATACGCAATCTCTTTTGAACAGAGGAAAAAAATATAGATGACTTCTCCGTGAGAAAGTGTATTCATACTTTTGGTACGGTGATCCCTGTTTACTCCCCCACAACCCGCTCCAGTTCCGCCAGGTCCGTGATACCGGCGAGGACCTTCAGGATGCCGTCTTGGCGCATGGTAAGCTGCCCCTGCAGGATGGCTTCTTTTTTGATGTCCGATTCCGGGGCTGAAGTCAAAATCAGCTGCTCCACGCGGTCATTGACCAGTATGATTTCATAGAGGCCGGCACGCCCCTTGTATCCGATGCCGCTGCAGGCGGCGCATCCGCTGCCGTGGGGCTGCATGATGGTCCACTGCGCCTCCGGCGGCACAAGTACCTCTTTGGGGAACCCTGCCAATTCTTTTTTGATGCGCCCTGCCGTGTCGCCTCCCGCGGCAACGGGCGTACGGCACTGGATACACAGCCGTCGAACCAGCCGCTGGGCCATGGCGACGTTGATGGCGGGCGCAATAATGGCGGGCTTGACGCCCAGATCAATGAGCCGGGGGATGGTGCCAGCAGCGTCGTTGGTGTGGAGCGTGGAAAAGACGAGGTGGCCGGTGAGGGCCGCGTGCATCGCGGTCTCCGCGGTCTCCAGGTCGCGGATCTCGCCCACCAGTATGGCGTCCGGGTCCTGGCGTACGATGGCACGGAGGCCATTGGCAAAGTCATACCCTTTTTCCGTGTCCACCTGTGTCTGCTCAATACCCGTGAGATGATACTCAA
>JBBTVQ010000064.1:0-1918 GCA_038063095.1 Patescibacteria group bacterium | reverse complement strand
TGGTGGTATTGGTACCGCGCGCCCGAGCCCCTGCCCAATACTACGGCGGGGCAAGAGGCAGGCGGACTGGGCGCCCAGATTTTTGAAGGCACGCAAAACCCGATCAAAAACGACGTGCCGGAAACCAACCCGTTTGCCGCGGACGCCAACCCTTTTGACGCGGACACCAACCCATACAAAGATACCTATAAAAATCCGTTTTAAGATTTTAAGATAAAGCGGCTTCGATATGAGGGATATGAAATTATTGTCAAAATCCACGGCTGGTATTTTTATTGTGTTCGGATTGGCTGTATTGATGGTATCGTACGCCGATGCGCTCTCGAAAAAGGATATTGTCCATCCCATTGCGGAGCTCGGCAACTGCCGGGATGAGGCCGCATGTCGTGCCTACTGTGACGCGCGGGACGACCTAGAGCGGGTGCGCGCATGTATCGCGTTTGCGAAAAAATATACGCTCTTGCCGGCGGAAGACCTAAAAGACGCGGAGCGCTACGCGGTGCGGCTGGGCGTTACCGAAGGCCCGGGAAGATGCCGCGACACGCGCTCGTGCGAAGCATACTGCGAGGATACGGCGCATTTGACCGAGTGCCTTGACTTTGCCGAGAAACATGGCCTCCGCTCAGCGGAGGAGATCGCCGAGGGACGCCGGTTGGCAGGCCTGCTGGCCCGTGGCGCCTCTCTGCCCGGCGGGTGCAAGACCCGGGACGCGTGCGAAGCGTATTGCGAAGACCCCGCGCACATGAGGGTCTGTGTCGCGTTTGCAAAGCAAGCGGGATTTATTTCCGAAGAAGAAGCCGCAGACGCGGAGAAAATTATTCCCCTGATTGAGAGCGGCGCCAAGACCCCGGGCAACTGCGGGAGAAAAGCCGCGTGCGAGGCCTATTGCGCCGAGCCGGGACACATTGACGAGTGCATCGCGTTTGCCGAGCGCGCCGGGCTGATGGATGCGGAGGAACTTGCCGAAGCCAAAAAGTTCGCGCCCTTCATCGTGCGCGGCGAGACCCCGGGTCAGTGCAGGGGCAAGGACGCGTGCGAGCAGTATTGCGGCGACACCGCGCACTTTGAGGAGTGCGTGGCGTTTGGCGAGCGCGTGGGGATACTCTCTGCCGAGGACGCGGCGCTTGCGCGAAAGACCAAAGGCAAGGGACCCGGCGGGTGCCAGTCGCGGTCTGCGTGCGAGGAGTTTTGCACTGACCCGGCGCATCAGGAAGAGTGCATGGCGTTTGCCGAGGAACACGGACTGGCGGAGGAGTTTTCCGGTGTGGCGGCGGAGCTCAGGGCAAAACTGGAAGCCGAGGGTCGGGTAAAAGGGATTGCGGAAGCGGATGCCAAACTCCGCTCGTGCGCGGAAAAAGAGTGTAGCGAGATGATCCCGTGCCTGCAGGGTGTTGCCGCGGCGGCGCCTGGCGGGGGCGGCGATGAAGCATCGGAGGGCGAGGGCGGCGGCGGATATGTACTCCCTCCGGATATTCAGGAAAAATTGAACGCCTGCATCGCGGAGGAAACCGCGCGCCGGGTAGAGGAGGCAACCGGAGCCGGCGGGGAGCACGCGGCGCCGCTCCAGCAGACCCCGCGTCTTCCGGGCGGCGCCCCCGTGGGTAATGCGCAGGATACAGAGAAGCGTACGCAGAAAGAACAACAGCGCCAATACGACGAGGAGGTAAAGCGCCAGACCGAGGCGGAGATAAAGCGGCAAACCGAGATACAGACCAAAGCCGCGGTGGACTGCTCGCTTTTTGCCGCGGCCCCCAAGTGCGAATACGCGGCTCCGGTGGGATCCGACAACTACAAGTATTGCAAGCAGTGTTTTCCGGATCGGTGACGGGATCCGGGGAGGAACGATAAAAAATCGGCGCGCACCCGTGCGCGCCGATTTTTTATTGCCTAGCGAGTGAGCGAAATGAAAAGCCATCAG
>JBBTVQ010000063.1:0-5784 GCA_038063095.1 Patescibacteria group bacterium | reverse complement strand
GCTCTTTATCTTCTCCACTACCTCCTCCAGCTTGTAATTCATCTTCACCAAATAGGTGGTGGCTCCCCGCTCCAGCGCTTTCTGCACGTCCTCGCTCCCCTCCAGGTTGGACATGATGATGACCGGGATGCGGGCGGTGATGGGATCTTTCTTCAACTCTTCCAGCACGGCAAAGCCGTCTTTTTCCGGCAAGACGATATCCAGCAAAATGAGATCGGGCGCTTCTTTTTTGGCGAGCGCCAAACCCGCCTCGCCAGTGAGTGCCGCGCGCACGTCAAATCCCTCCCGCAGCAATGCGCCGGTGACGGCTTTCTGCAAGGCGGACTCGTCTTCAATGAAAAGAATTTTTTTCATTCTTTAAACTTTAAACGTTTAGACTTTGGTCCCCCGCCTGCGGCAGCGTAAACCAAAACGTCGTTCCCTTTCCTTGCTGCGACGTAAAACCGATGCGCCCACCCGAGGCCTCCACGATGGCTTTGGCGATGTAGAGCCCGATGCCGGAGCCGTGCGTGTCGCGGGGACTCCCGTTTTCCCCGCGAAAAAATTTCTGAAAGACGTATGCCTGCTGTGCCTGCGGAATCCCCACTCCCCGATCCGCAATGCTCCAACGCACCATGCCTTTCTCCGGAGACAACACGATTGCCGCAGTACCGCCGCCCTGCGTGTAGCGCACCGCGTTGTCAATGAGATTCTGCATGACCATCTCAATTTTTTCCTTGTCCGCCAGCACCTGCGGCAAATCGGGCGGGGCGCGAAGCGAGATCGCGACCCGGTGCGCCTCCGCGTAGGGACGGAAATCCTGCAGGGTTCGCTGGGTCACTGCCCCCAACGCCAGCGCCTCGGGACGGAGGACGAGGCGCGACGCCTCAATGCGGTTTACTTCCAAGAGCGAATTGACGAGCCGGATCATGCGGTCAGTCGTGTCAGTAAGCGTGGAAAGGTACTGCCCCACGTCAGCCGGTGAGGCCCCGGCGCTCTTCTCCCGTTCCATGAGCCCCAGTGTCATGCGGAAAATGGAAAGCGGGGTGCCCAGCTGGTGCGAGATGATGGAGATGAACTCGCTCTTCATGCGGTTTGCCTCCGCAACTTCATTGAACCCCCGGATCACGAGGTTGCCGACGACCAGAAAGAGCGCCGCGACGAAACTGACGATGAGCGCCGCGATCTCCGGCTGGTCCGTGTAGCGGTTGGCGACGACGTAGGATGCGGTCATAGCCGCAATTGTCGCAAACCCCATCATGATGAACAGAAACGGCGGGCAACGCCGCAATGGAATCCGCATGGCGCGGCATTCTGCCGTGATATTGAACCGGGACGCGAGGGACGCCATTGCTTCTATTATAGCATGGAACAGGCGGTATGGCTCGCCCGCCGAGGAGCCACATGTGGAAAAGTCGGGTTGCAGAACCCCGCCCAATGCTATACGATTGGCGTATGGATCTTTTGGAACAATACAAAATCCAGCACCCGGAAGCGTTCCGGGAGCAAAAACCCGCGCCCCTCCGAGACCCCTACGGCCGCGAGCTCACGGGTATGATTGCCTTGGTCATCCGGCTCTCCGGCGGCAGGATACGGGATGCGCGGATGGCGAACTACGTGCTGCTTGGCGGCGCGATTCTCATGGCAATAATTTCGCTCGTGCTCTATTTCAGATCCGGAACACCGGGACCATCAGGGCGCATTATCCCAGTGGCAGGTCCCAATGCGCAATGATGATTTCAAGCGTTTTTCTATGAGACGAAGGGGTTTTACGCTGATAGAACTCTTGGTCGTCATCTCCATTATCGGGTTGCTTTCATCAATTGTGCTGACGAGCGTCAACTCCGCGCGCGCAAAAGCGCGCGATGCCCGGCGCATTGCGGACCTCAATCAAATCCGCACTGCTTTAGAATTTTATTTTGACGCCAACGGATACTATCCGCAGTCCAACTGCGGTTGGGATTGCAACGGATACCGACATAGTTATGACAGCAGTTGGGACGCACTTGCCAATGACTTACGGCCGTATCTTCCAACGCTTCCCAAAGATCCCACCAACAGCGCCTGTGCGCCGTGGGACGGCGGATGCCTCTCCTACGCATAGGGAAATGTCGGGAGAAACACTAACGCTCCTCAATACGACCTTACCGCGCACTTGGAGGATACGGATAATCCAAACAGGTGCGGGGTAAAAGATTGGAGGTGGCATTTTACGCAAGACCATTGGTGCGCCGCATTCGGCGGGAATTATGACAACCAGATTTATGAGGCATCGCCGAATTGACGCTTGACAACGAACGGTAGCGCGGCGTATGATGGCGGGTACTGATGGGTCCGTGGAAACGGACCGCTTTTGTTAGAAAACACAAAGCACAATGCATAAATTCCAAACAAAACCCAAAGCACAAAACACAAAAATTCAAACCCGCGCGGGTTGTGTTTTGTGCTTTTCCTATTTTGTGCTTTGTTTGTAATTTGGAGTTTGTGTTTTGGAGTTTTCACTGATATGGATCTCAAATCATTCACCGCCGCGATCCAGCAGATCGCGGACGAAAAAGGAATACCGCGCGAAAAAATCTTGGAAACCATCGAGATGGCTTTGGCCGCGGCGTACAAGCGCGACTACGGCAAGCGCGGGCAGATCATCCGCGCCACATTGAACCCCGAAACCGGCGGCGTGGAAATGACGCAGGTCAAAATCGTCGTGGACGAAACCATGCTGCTTCCCGAGGATGCGGAGGGTTCTGATGCCGACGGTGATCGCCCCGCTGCCGACGGCGCATTTGCCCGGCGGCAGGGCGCCACCGATGGGGCAGGGGATATACCGCCGAGCGAAGCCGCGCTATCGGAAACGGACATCAAGATCCGTTTCAACCCGGACAAGCACCTCATGCTGGACGAGGCGCAGAAGATCAAACCGGACGCGATACCAGGAGACGAATTGACGTTTCCTTTGACCCTTCCCACGGACGCCGAGTACGGCCGCATCGCGGCGCAGACCGCCAAACAGGTCATCCTCCAGCGCATCCGCGAGGCCGAGCGCGCCGCGGTTTTTGACGAGTTCAAAGACAAAGAGGGCGAGGTGATGAGCGGCCTGGTGCAGCGGGTTGAGGGACGAAACGTCTACATTGACATCGGGCGCACCGCGGGCATGCTCCCGCCCGAGGAACAGGTGCCGGGCGAGCGGTATCGCATCGGCGAGCGAGTAAAGGTACTCGTGGCGCTGGTGGAAAAAAACCCGCGCGGCCCGGGCGTTTTTCTCTCGCGCTCGCATCCGCGGCTCCTCAAAAAACTCTTTGAGCTGGAAGTGCCCGAGGTGGCCTCGGGCGTCGTGGAGATCAAGGCGGTGGCGCGGGAACCCGGGTCCCGGTCCAAAGTGGCGGTGGTCTCGCACGACTCGGGCGTGGATCCGGTGGGCTCTATGGTGGGGCAGAAAGGCATCCGGGTCTCGACCGTCATCCAGGAATTGGGCGGCGAGAAAATAGACATCATTGAATGGGACGACGACCCCAAGAAACTCACGCAGAACGCCCTGTCGCCGGCCAGAGTCCAGGAGGTCATCCTGGACGAGCGGCGGCGCGAGGCGAAGGTGCTGGTCCCCGAAGACCAGCTCTCGCTTGCCATCGGCAAGCGGGGGCAGAATGTGCGCCTGGCAGCAAAACTCACGGGGTGGAAGATTGACATCCGAGCGGCCGGCGCCCCCGCGGAGGCCGAGGAGCCAGAACCCCGCGAGACAGATGCTGAGATTGCCGCCGATAGTGCGCCTGCAGATTCAGAGAAAAACATTGATGCATAAATCCAAATGTCAAAATCCAAATGACAAATCAAATCCAAAATCCCAATGTCCAAAGAGCGAGTTTGGAATTTGAGACATTGAGACATTCATTTGACATTTGAGCTTTGACATTTGACATTCGTCTATGATCCTTTTCCCCATCATCACATCATTGGCATCCGTCGTCGTGGCCCTGGTCCTCATGTATGTCGTCAAGCAATATCCGACTGGCAGCGGCGCCCAAGTGGAGATATGGCAGGCGATCCGGGAGGGGTCCGTGGCATACCTCAAGCGCCAGAATTACGCCGTGGCTGCCGTAGCACTGGTCGCCGCACCCCTCCTCTGGATCTTCTTCGGCGGCATGATTGCCGCGGGATTTCTCGTGGGCGCTACGGCGTCCGCATTCACCGGATACCTCGGTATGATGGCCGCGGTGGACGCCAATGTCCGCACCACCGAGGCCGCGAAAAGCGGCCTGCCCCAGGCGTTCCGCGCGGCATTTCTCGGCGGATCCGTCACCGGATTCCTCGTCGTGGGACTCGCACTCTTTTCCGTATCGCTCTTCTATTATATCGCGGCGAGCGTCACTCCTTTGATTGGCTTGGCACTCGGCGCCTCGCTCATCTCGGTCTTTGCGCGCCTGGGCGGAGGCATCTATACCAAGGGTGCGGATGTCGGTGCAGATCTGGTCGGTAAAATAGAAGCCGGCATCCCGGAAGACGACCCGCGCAACCCCGCGGTCATCGCGGACAACGTGGGCGACAACGTGGGCGACTGCGCGGGCATGGCCGCGGATCTTTTTGAAACATATGCGGTCACCGCCATTGCCGCGATGCTTTTGGGTTCCCTCCTCTTCCCCGGGGATGAAACCATGACGCTCCTGCCGCTCTCCATGGGTGCCGTCGCCATCATCGCGTCCGTCATCGGCGCCTTCGTTGTCCGCGTGCGCAGAGGCGGCGCCATTATGCAAGCACTCTACAAGGGATTGGCGCTTTCGTCCGTACTCACGCTCGCCGGCCTCTGGCCGCTGTTTGCTGTTCTGCTGCCGCGCCTCCTCGTCAATCGCTTTTTCCTCGCCTCCATCGTCGGCGTCGCCGTGACCGGCCTCATGGCGGTTGTCACCGAGTACTACACGTCCAAGAAATTCCGTCCGGTCAAGGCCATCGCCCGCGCGTCCCTCACGGGACACGGCACCACCATGATCATCGGACTCGCCTACTCGCTGGAAGCCACGGCGCTCCCCATCATCGTGATTGCGTCCGGCATGCTCTTTGCATTTGCCGCGGCCGGGCTCTACGGCGTAGCACTTGCTGCCATGACCATGCTCTCTCTCGCGGGAATTATCGTGGCGATTGACGCATTCGGCCCCATCACGGACAACGCAGGCGGCATTGCCGAGATGGCGGGGTTGCCGGAGAGCGTGCGCGCGGTCACGGATCCGCTGGACGCGGTGGGCAACACCACAAAAGCCGTGACTAAAGGATACGCCATCGCCTCTGCGGGGCTCGCATCCCTCGTGCTCTTTGCCTCGTACGTGGAAGAGTTGCGCGCCTTCGGGCGCGTGGTGTTTTTTGACCTGGCGGATCCCTACGTCATCGCAGGGCTTTTCATCGGCGGCATGATGCCGTATTTGTTCGGATCCATTGCCATGCGTGCAGTCGGGAAAGCCGCGCAAGGCGTGGTGGAGGAAGTGCGCAGGCAATTTCGCGAGATCAAGGGCATCATGGAAGGCACGGCCAAACCCCAGTATGACAAGGCGGTTGACATCGTAACCCGCGCGGCACTCCGCCAGATGATCGTACCGGCCCTCATCCCTATTGCCATCCCGCTCATTCTCTTCTTCACTCTCGGCGATGACGCGGCAAAAGCCATCGGGGGGCTCCTCATCGGCTCCATTGTCACCGGTCTTTTTGTCGCCATTTCCATGACCAGCGGAGGAGCCGCGTGGGACAACGCCAAGAAATACATTGAGGAGGGCAACTACGGCGGCAAAAAGTCCCCGGCGCACCAGGCCGCGGTCACCGGCGACA
>JBBTVQ010000062.1:0-3439 GCA_038063095.1 Patescibacteria group bacterium | reverse complement strand
GAAAATAAAAAGCGTCCCCGCGGGATTTATCCGTCTCTGCCCGACGGGATGGATAGTGTATTCAAAAATTATTTCGACGAGTATCGGATGCGCGGCGAGATGCCGCCGGAGATTGACGGGAAAGTGACGGGGCGGCTCTTTGATAATGCGCGGCAACTCAAGGCGTGGCGCGACTTCAACTTCGGCCGCGGCGGGATCACGGCCCAGATTCCGGAATACGAGATGACGCTCTCGGGCGCCATTGACGATCTCGTGGTGGCGCCGGACGGGAGATACGCGCCCTTTGATTTCAAGACCCGCGGGTATCCGGTGAAAGAAGACACGCACGAGCACTATCGCACCCAGCTGGATCTCTACGCGCTGCTCTTCCAGCGCAACGGCGTGGAGCCCGCAGAGCAGGGGTACCTCCTCTTTTTCTGGCCCGCGTCATACGGCATGGGCGCCGCGCATTTCAAGACCCATCTCATCACCATGGACGTCTCGCCTTCGCGCGGCATGTCGGTCTTGAAAAAAGCGCACGGCATCATCACCGGCCCCAGGCCCGAAGCCCACTCCCTCTGTGAATACTGCGCATACCGTGAGTCATAAATGTGAATGCGCCGGCAATCGCGTCAGAAGTACCGGGCGGACCGCCGTCATGCGCGCGTCCAGCCCCGCGCTTGCAGGGGCTGGCCGCGCGGTTGTGGATAACTCATCTTCCCTATGTCGGCCGCCTACGGATATAATAGAAGAAAATATCTCTCTAACTAATTTCTTTTTAATATGGATCAAAAAAATATGATGATGCAGTGGGGAGTCGCGGTGGCGGCTCTCATCGTGGGTCTCGGCGCCGGATACTATTACGGGGGTTCCGTGGGCTACGGGCGCGGCATGGCGCAAGGGGTGATTGACGGCGTTGCCCAGGAAAAGCAGGTGGAAGCGGCGCGCAAGGAGGCGGCGGAGCGGGAAGCGGCGAAGGCCGTCAATCCCTTCAATCAGGCCGCGACCAATCCCTTTGAAAAGGCAACGGCCAATCCGTTTGAGAACGTAAAGGTTAATCCGTTTGAATAGGACGTCACCGAGAAGGAGTCCTATTTTTATCCCCCTCTTTTATGACGAGAAAAATTTCTTTTCTTTTCTTGGCGTGTCTCGCCGCTTTGTTTTTCGCAGGGGCGGGCGGCGCCCGCGCGGCGTCTGTTTTTGACATTGAGTTTCCCATTGCGGATCTCGGCGGATGCGCGGATAAAGCCGCGTGCAAGGTATACTGCGATGACGCCTCGCACGGCGAGGCCTGTCTGGCGTTTGCCAAGAAATACGGGCTGGTGGATCAGAAGACCGCGGCAAAGGCAGAGGCGGTGGAGCAGAAAGGCGGCCCGGGCGGATGCAAAGGCGCCAATGAGTGCCGTGCGTACTGCGATGATCCAGGGCACGAGACCGAGTGTATTGAGCACGCGGTTGCCAATGGTTTTATGACCCGTGCCGAGGCGGATCGGGCCTTGAAGCCCGGTCCCGGCGGGTGCCGCGGACGCGCGTGCGAGCAGTATTGCCGCGACCCGAGCCACGAGACCGAGTGCTTTGAGTTTGCCGCGGCAAACGGCTTAATACCCAAGGCAGAACTGCAGAGGATCCGCGAGTTCAAGGAAAAGTTCAAAAAGCGCGAGACCGGCCCCGGCGGATGCCAGGGCGAGCAGGCGTGTCGTCAGTATTGCGAAGACCCTGGACACATCACCGAGTGCGTGTCTTTTGCCGAGGAGAACGGGTTTGTGAATAAAGAACAGGCACAGATCATCAAAAAGACCGCGGGCAAGGGCCCGGGCGGGTGCAAAGGAACGAATGAATGCCGTGCCTACTGCGAAGATCCGGCGCATCAGCGAGAATGCATTGATTTCGGGGAGCAGAACGGTTTTATGACGCGCGAAGAGGCGGCGCGCGCGCGGAAAGTCACGGGGAAGCAGGGCCCGGGCGGGTGCCAGGGCATCCAGTGCCGCGATTTCTGCAATCAGCCGGGAAACGAACAGGCCTGTCTTGAGTTTGCGGAGCGGGAGGACATCCTTCCCAAAGAGGAGTTGGCGCGCGCAAAGAAATTTATGGCGGCTTCGCGCGACGGCGGCCCCGGGGGCTGCCGCGGGGTGCAATGCCGCGACTATTGCGCGGATCCGGCGCATCAGGAGGAATGCTTTGGCTTTGCGAAGAAGCAGGGATTGATTACGAAAGAGGAGGAAAAGCAGTTTGAGGCCGGATCAAAGCTTCAGGAAATCGTCAAGACCTCCGGAGGCCCGGGCGGGTGCAAGAACGACAATGAGTGCCGCGCCTACTGCACGGATCCGAGCCACGCGGAAGAGTGCGTGGCGTTCGGCGCGACCCACGGCGGCGTGCCGCCGGAGGCAGCGCGCGCCATGCTCAAGCAGTTCACCGAACGCCGGTTTGAGGCGCACGGCGGGGTTGGCGAATTCGGTCCCCAGGGATTTGCGGATTTTGAGCGGTTCCAGGGCGATGCCACGCGGCGATTTGAGGAGTTTAGAATTTTGGAAGAGCAATTCCGGGGTCAGGGCTTCCCCGGAGGTCCACCCGGAGGATTTCCCGGCGCGGGCGAGTTTCAGGGCGCTCCGGGTGAATTTCCGGGAGGATTTCCCGGGGGACCGGGTGGCTTTCCAGGAGGATTTCCCGGCGATCCGGATGGCGGAGCAGGGGGAGTATTCTTGGGTCCCGGGGGCTGCACCTCTCCGGCTGAATGCATCAAGTACTGCACCGAGAATAGAGACGCCTGTTTTGGCGGGCCTCCTCCTGGCAGCGGATCCGGCAGGGGAGCAGCAGGAGGATTTTCGGACGGAGAACGCGGATTCGGCGGAGGATTTGGGGAACAGGGTATGCCGCAATTGCGGGGCAACCTCATCCATCAATTTGAATCGGACGACCTACCGGAGGGATTCCGTCAGTTACCGCCCGAGGACCGGGAGCAGTTTTTCCACGGACAGTTTCCGCAATTCGGTCCGCCGCGGCCCGGGGGGTCTCCCTCTGACGGCGGATTTCCCGGTGTACCTGGCGAATTTCCCGGGAGACCGGGAGAATTCCCGGGCAGGCCTCCGGAGGGCTTCCCGGGAGTCCCTGGTGAATTTCCCGGAAGATCCGGAGAGTTTCCTTCGCAGGCACCAGCGGGTTTCCCCGGCGGTCAGGGCCTGTCCGGTCAGGGAGAACCGGCACGTTCGCCCGAAGGATTCTCGGGAGAGCGTATACAACAATTGCAGCAACTCCAGCAGCAGATTCAGCAGGGAGGAAGTAATCCTGAACTGCAGCAGCAATTGCAACAACTGCAACAATCGTCGGCTCCATCGTCTGGAAGCATAGCGCCGCCTACTGGAACACCCCTGCCGCCTGCAGGATTTCATCCGCCCGAGGGATCGTTCACCCAGCCATCATCAGGGAGTATCCCTCCTCCCTCAGGATCGTTTTCAGCGCCTCC
>JBBTVQ010000061.1:0-1770 GCA_038063095.1 Patescibacteria group bacterium | reverse complement strand
TTCAAAATCAAAAAAAGATACCACGAAGGACCGATCACATCCACCGCTTGGCGTGCAGTCCCGCGCGGGCCGCTTCTTCCTGCGCTTGCTGTTTGGATGCGCCCTGGCCATCGGCCACCAATTCGGAGCCGAGGAACACCCCCACCACAAAATGCTTGTCGTGATCCGGTCCCCATTCACGGAGCACCTCGTAGGTCGGTGTAATACTCACGCGCTCCTGTGCCTCCTCTTGAAAAAGCGACTTGGGGTCTTTGTAGAGCTGCTTATCCATCACCTCCGGCAGGCGCGACAAAACAACGCGATGGATGAAATCCCGCACCGCCTCGTACCCCTGGTCTAGATACGTGGCGCCCACCAGCGCCTCAAACGCGTTTGCCAGAATGTACTGGCGCGCGCGACCCGTGTCTTTTGCCTCGCCGTGCGAGAGGAGCATAAACTCGTTGAGTCCGATATTAGCCGCGACATCCGCGAGCATCTTGGAATTGACCAGAGCCGCGCGAAAACTCGTGAGCTCCCCTTCCGGCTTTTCCGGAAACTCGGCGTAGAGTTTCTCCGTGACCACGAGCTCCAGCACCGCATCCCCCAAAAACTCCAGCCGCTCGTTGTGTCCGGTCCGAAACGAAGGATTTTCGTTCAGATACGAGCGGTGGGTCAGGGCTTGCAGCAATAAATCCTGACTGCTAAATTTTAGCGAGAGTATCTCTTCAAGACGAGAAAGGTCCGGCATAACGGAATACTCAATACCCAAACCGGAATTGCGAAAAAATACCCAACAGAGCAATATCCAATTGGATATTACGGCTTAGGGCTTTCTTCGGAATTCGGATTTGATGATTGGTCATTATTCTGCTTTTCTTTATTCAATTCTTCCCTCCGGGGATATTCCTTTCCCGGCTCGCCGATCTCGCGGTACACCGTACCCAAGACGCCGTTGACGAATCGTCCCGATGATTCTCCGCCGAATGACTTGGCGAGCTCAATCGCCTCGTTGATGGCAACCTTGGGCGGCACCTCCGCGTGGTCGCCGAACAAGAGTTCATAGAGTCCGAGCCGGAGCACGCTCCGGTCAATGGCAGTGATTTGCTCAATAGGCCACTCCGGCGCCGCCTTCTCCAGAATGGCATCAATCGCGGAAATGTGCTCCGCAACGCCCTGCACCAGCCGATCAATGAACGGGTATTCCTCTTCCAGCCCGGGACCGAATTCCTCACGGTTGCGCGCCACGGCAGCTGTCAGCGCTTCCGGCTTTTTGCCGGAGAAGTCCCACTCAAAAAGCGACTGCATGGCGATGGAACGCGCGAGATGACGAGAGGCCATTCATGGAGCGTATAGCGTATAGCGTTTAGCGTTTAGACGACTAACCGCTAACCGCTAACCGCTAACCGCTTGTCTTTTCTAATTCTTTTTCTTTCTTTTTCCTCGCTTTCTTGTCCAGTTTGGCGAGCACGTCAATCACCAGTCGGCCTTTGTAATAGCCGCAGTTGGCGCAGACCGTATGCGGCACTGCCGCGGCCCCGCAGCGGCTGCACGCGGAAAATTTCATGGGCGTGAGCGCATGGTGCGACCGCACCCGATTGCGCTTGCCCTTCGTATGCTTCATTCGGACTACCATGGATTTCTGTCTATTTTATAGATGTAAGAAATCGGAGCGTTGTTTATACTCCATTATGTCATTCCCGCGTATGCGGGAATCCAGTAGGCCATTCTTGGCGCCCCTGCTTGTTTTTCTGGATACCCGCTTCCGCGGGTATGACATCCTTACAGGAAAAG
>JBBTVQ010000060.1:0-7616 GCA_038063095.1 Patescibacteria group bacterium | reverse complement strand
GTGGGATTGTCCGGCGAGGCGAAGACCAAGAGCTTGGGCCTCTGTTTTCGCAAGACGGCCCGCACGTCTGCCAAAATCTCGTCCTCACCCCGGTACGCCCACGCGGTACTGTCAAATGCCCGGACACGGACCATACGGCGCGTCTTCCGGCTCAGATACGCCTGCTCAATATAGTGCGCATACGTCGGGTCAAAGAAAACAACGGTGTCATCGGCATTTAGTAGCGCGGAAAAGAGGGCAAATGTCAGCTCCGAAGAGCTCTGTCCCACGATAATGTTGCCCGCGGCGATTCCCGGTACTCCCCGCACGGACCGCTCCACCTTTGCCAATGCCTCGCGCAGATACAAAAATCCCTGCGTCGGGCCATAGCCGCCGCTCGCATGAAAACGCTGCGCATCGCTCGCAATTCTCCTGTAGGCCGCGCGCAACCCTTCGGGTGCTGCGTGATTCACCCACCCGCCGGCAAACGAAATGACGCGCTTGGGGTCCAAACCCAGCGCCCTGATGTTTTTTTCTTCGGCCAACGCCATGATCTTGCGGATCGGAGATGCGCTCAATCCCTTTGGCCCGCCGATGATTGATGAAAACTTCAGCATAATACGTTAGAAAGTGTTCAGAAGCCCCTATTATCCTCATGGTTTGTCATTCCCGCGCAAGCGGGAATCCAGATTTTCTTCCTGAATAAAGGGAAGGGTCTGGATTCCCGATCAAGTCGGGAATGACAGAAAGGGGGTTTCAGGACATGCTCTAGAGCGCCGTGAGCCGGTAGCCCGCATCCGCCACGAGAACTTCGCCCGTAATATACCGCGCCTCGTCCGATGCCAAAAAAAGAATGGCGCTTGCTATTTCCTCGGGCTCCGCCATCCGCTTGAGCAGGGTCCCGGCAACCGCGCGCTCTTTTGCTTCGCGCGTCAGATGCTTGACCAAGTCCGTATTCGTAATCCCCGGCGCCACGGCATTGACGCGGATTCCAAACGGCGTCAACTCCTTTGCAAGGGAGACCGTCAAGTTGATGACGCCGGCCTTTGCCGCGCTGTAATCAATGATGTCTTTTCTCGCACAATTGGAGAGGCCGCGGATGGACGCGACATTGACAATGGCCCCCCGTTTCTTTTTCATCATTGCCGGTGCTACGTACCGGGCGCACAAAAAAGCGCCGATGAGGTTTACCGCGAGCGTCTTCTCAAAATCGGCGACGGAGAGTTCAAAGAAAGACCGTTGCTTGGCAAATCCCGCGTTATTGACGAGGATGTCTATGCCGCCGAATTCTTTTTCAATCGCGCGCGCCATGCGGGCAACTTCTTTTTCATTCGCCACATCGCACGGCGCAAAGAGCGCCGATCCCCCGAGCCGCCGTATCTCGACCGCCACCCGCCGTCCCCGCGCAACCGACGCGTGGCAATTTACCACGACCTTCGCGCCCTCGCGCGCAAAGGCGAGCGCCGTTGCCCTGCCTATCCCCGTGCTTGATCCCGTAACCAGCACGACTTTGTCGCGAAAGCGAAAATTGCTCATGTGTCCGGGGTGAGCGAGCCCCGTTAGAAACTTGTAAGTCTCTAACGGGGCGGGCCGACGTCGTTTGCGTCAAATCGCGGAATGCTGTAGGAGTCCTCGCCCGCCGTAATACCCCTGCGATCCGTCGTCACAGCATAGCAAAAACCCTCTTTTTGTACAACGCCGCGGGTTTCGGGGCTGTATCGCCCGTAGGGATAGGAAAAGACGGTCGGCGAGACGCCCAGTAGATTTTCAAGACGCCGCTTGGACTCTCTGATGTCCTGGCGCAGAAGATCTGAAGAGACGCTGTCAAGCGCGTCGTGCCCGTGCGAGTGGCTCCCGATGGTAAAGCCCTCGCGGGAGAGCGTCGCCAGTTCCTCTTCGCTCATGAATAACTCACGCAGCGCCGACTCCTCGCTGATCCCCAAATTTTTGAAAGTCGTATCAAGGAAACCGTTCTTGACGCTTCGGGGTGCTCGCGCGATTGCTGCCTTGAGGTTCGCGGGCAACACATCATCGTGCTGGTGGGACTTCCGCAAGATGTACCGATCTTTCGGAATGATGTCCTGTGCACCCATTTCCCGCCGCTGAAGCCCCGCGTATTCATTCCAGAGATCAACCAGCACATCGGCCTCACTCGCCGACAGTAGGATATGAAGCTTATGCGTTGGAGGGACCGTACCGGTCAAAGCCAGCGTGATCGGGAAGAAAGCCGCGGTGACGCCGTACTTTTTCAGCAGAGGGACCGCGTTCGTGTACTGATCGCGCAGTCCGTCGTCAAACGTAATCGCGGCCCATGCGCCACCGCGTGATTCGCGGGCCGCCCGCACGACTTCTTCCACTGAAACAATCCGAAAGTTTTCGGAAAGATACGCCAGATGCCGCTCAAATCGGGCGATCGGGCACGGGTGAATACCCCGCCGCGAAGGATGCGGGTCTTCCACGTAGTGATAGTTCACGATGATGTGGTTTTCCCGAGTGATCATCGGCTGACTGCGGACTTGCTACTCGGCTCGCGCATGCTCAACGCCCCAAATACGATCCATGCAGAACCGCCATCACCTCGCGGCCGCGGCCGTAGGAGAGCGGAGAGTCCTCGGGACGGATCTCGCCGGAGAGTAATTTTTGGTAGTGCAGGGTCTCGCGGTAAAAGTCATCCGGCCTTTTTTTGGGGAACACTTTCTCCACCGCGTCCTGTCCCTCAATCTGGTACCGCACGAGGTCTCCTGCGGGTATGCCGTTGCAATGCCATTCAATGTATCCTTTTTCTCCTTGGAGCCGCGCCCATTTTTTCACTGGATAGGTAACGACATCCTGCACCACTCTGCCCATGCCGCCGTTCTCGCTTTTCAAAAGAAACGCCGCGATGCGGTCGTACTCAGCACCCTGCTCGCTCTTCATGTCAAACATCGCCTTGACTTCTCTGGCACCGCTCCAGCCCAGCGCCCGCGCGAAGTAAAACCAGAGATGCAGCGCGTGCGAATGCTCGCCCCCGGCACCCCCGCCTCGCTGCCAGTACCCCAGATACGTCTCCCATGGTCCGGCAAGCCACGGATGCGCGCCGAAGATCCCCCGCCAGTGCTCACGAAACTCCACGTCAATGGTGAGGATCTCGCCGATGGGACTGTTTGAAGTCGGACTTCCTGTTTGAAGTTCCACTTCAAACAGATACCCACGGCTAAAACTGCGCACAAACTCCGCGCTTTCGGATACCGCGTGGTCGTATCCCACCGTAACAATGGTCTGGGGATGCTCGCGCATCGCCTCTTCAAACTCCGCGATTCCGGCAAGGTCCGGGGTGGCGAGCGGCTTCTCAATATGGAGCAGGCGCGGATTCTCGGCAATCGCCGCCAAGGCCAGCTTCGCATGCGAATCCGGCGGGGTGCCGATGATGATGACGTCAAACCCCGCTTTCGGCTCCTCGCCCGCGCGGAATAATTGTATCCCCGCATCCCACGCGCCGTATCGCTTGGGATAAATGTCGTTTTTGGCGCGCGCGAGCGCCTGCGGATCCGCATCCGTCATGACAACATCCCATCCCATCCGGCGCGACGCCTGCGCCAGATGATTCCCGATGGATCCCGCCCCGATGATTTTTACTCGCATACAAAGTATCGCCGGTTAGTACACATAGAACGATAAGACGCGCCCGTTGGTTAGTCAACGCGAAAACGCCACACACTCAACAATCCCTTCCGATCGGGAAGGGATTGTTGAGAAGAAAAATTTTACGACATCTTTGTCAGCGCCTCTCGCGCTTCGCGGATGGCGGAGATCACGGGGAAGCCGTCTTCGTAGATATTCCAGTCGTGGAAGCCCGATGCCACGGCGATGAAGCGCGTGCCGCAGGCGCGGGCGGAGCGCCAATCACCTTCCCCGTCGCCGATGACTACGGCCTCGCCGGGATCCACGCCCTCGCGCCCCAGAATCGCTTGCAGATTTTTTTCTTTTGCCGGCGGCATGCCGAAGACGTCCCGAAAGTACGGGCGGATGCCGAGCCGCTCCACCGTGGCCTGCAGGGGCTCGTGCGCGGTTGCGGAGTTCACATACAAGCACCGGTCCGCGGACAGCGCCTCCAGCGTCTCGCGGGCTCCTGCGGCCAACCCCCGCTCCGCAATACCCCGCTGGACCATATCGTCATACCGCAACGCATACTCGCGCACCCGCTGCTCAATCTCTCCTGCTGGCGTGCCCGCGCGGACAAAGACATCGCGGAGGATGTCAAACCGCGTGCCGACGTTGTGCAGATACACGTCGCGAACCAACTCCTCCGTCACCCGCGGATGGTCGGCAAAAAGCGTGAAGAGCGCCCTATCCTTGAGCGCGTTGGAGTCCACGATGACGCCGTCAAAATCAAAAACTACCACCTTGATCATAGGGTTATTTATTCTATCGCATAGCGGCGCCCCCGGCAACTCCGCAAAAGCATTTGGTGCTATGTTTGCAGTATGTTTGAAGTGGAACTTCAAACACGTACCTGTCTTGTTTGAAGTTGTTTGAAGTTCCACTTCAAACAACTAGATACCACCCGTCAATTCCTCCTCCGTTATGTCCTCCATCTGGTACTGTCCCCAATTCAAGAGACGGGTCTTCCGCTCCTCGCGCGGCAGGAGCGCGATGCGGCGATCCGCGTAAAACGAATCGTCCGCGTGGTTCGTGGTGGAGACCTCCTCAAAGATGGCGCCGGTGGTAGTGCCGAATCCGTGCACCACGCCCCGCGGCACCCAGAACGTGTCCCCTGCTTCCAATTGCTTTCGCCTGCCGTTTACTTGCACCTCCAGCGTACCGTCGAGCACATGAAATGTCTCGTCTTTGCGCTTGTGAAAGTGCTCCGGGTTCCACTGCCCGGGGAGCTGGACGATTAGTTTCTTCGCATACTCGCGGTTGAAGCACTCCACGATGGTGCAGCCGGTCGCGTGGAATTGGTCAATACCGTAGTGGTGCGACAATTCCACCGCAAAATCGTGGTTCATAGGAATCCGCGCCATGTTGAGCATGCCTTTGACCGCATGGATGGAGTGATACACGATGTCTTTTTTGGAAGGCCGGTCCGGACGCAACGCCGCGGGCAACGATTCGTTGGGCCGATAGTCGCGGTCTGCCGTCATGCCCTCTGTCCATCTACCGCTCACGAGTTGTCCCGCCTGCAACGGCATCGCAAAAAATACCTGCTCGCGGCGGATGACGCTTCCTTTCGGAATCTCCTCGCGCGCCCAGACGCCCCGCATGAGCGAGCGCAAATCCGCGGTTTCCTTCTCCTCAATCGCGCGCTCTCCCGCATGCCCGCAGGATTCCCTGGCTTCCGTATATGCCTTCACCCATGTTTCGGCCTGTTCGGGCGTTGCCGAGTAGGTATTCAATGAAATGGCGTCTGTTGGGAACCCCACGTGCTTCTCAAAAATCCGGGCGCCCTTGGCGTATGCCACGCGCACCGCGTTCACATTGGTCGGATCCTCGTGCGTGGAAAATCCGATCGTAACACCCGGATACCGAGCCCGCATGATTTCAATTTGATTGAGATGCAATTTGCTGTTCGGCGTGGGGTACATTGCCACACAATGCATGAGTGCGAAGCGCACCGCGCGCTTCTGGAAAAAGCTGACGATCTTGTCAATGTCGCTCACGGTAAGCCCGCCGGTGGAACAGATGACGGGCTTGCCGGTGGCAGCCACGCGCTCCAGGAGCGGCCAGTCGTGCGCCGAGCAGGAGCCGATTTTGATGACTTCAATCGCCATCCGCTCAATCTTATCCACCGAGGCCTCGTCAAACGGCGTGCAGATCGTGATCAGGCCGCGGCGCTTGGTTTCCGCCACGAGCCCTGCAAACTCATCGTCTGAGAGGCGGGTCCCAAGAAACCGCGGAATGTGCTTCGCGTCTTTTGCCTGGTGCCAGTCCGGATGGATGAACGTATCCAGATCGCGGAACTGCAACTTGATCGCGGCGCGGATGCCATGGCGCTGGGCAATATCGGCCATGGCGCTCACAATCTTCATCCCGTGCTCGGCGAGGCCCTGATGGTTGTTGGCCATCTCAAATATGAAGAGGTCTTCAAAATTGAAGACGCTGCGGCCAAGGCCATTCTGTCCATCCTGTCCGTTCCGGCGGTGATTCACTTCACTCACGTAGTTGCCGAGCAGCCGCGAGCTGGATTGCACCTTAGCGCCCACGCCAAATACCATCCGGCATCCGATCTCCCTACACGCTGCAACCTCTGGGACGTTGTCCGCAAACCGGTCGCCGCCGTTGGCAAAAACATCTGGCCGGATGTCGTACAATTCCCGGCACACGCTCATGTCATCTGGATTTTCGCCGTGGGCGGTGACCACGACCGCGTCTACGTCTTTGAGCCCCGCAATGACTGCTTTTCGTTCCAGTTCCGGCATGAACACCGCCCTTTTTTTCTTGGCAAGCCAGTGGTCGTTGTTCAAAATCACGACGAGCGTGTCGCCAAGTTTTTTTGCCTCGCGGAAGAGTTCAATGTGCCCCACGTGCACCGGGTCAAAGCCGCCGCTGACTGCCACGACCGTCGGCTTTTCACCGGCCAACTTGGAAGCGGGGCTTCCAAGTTGGCGATTTGGAAGCGGGGCTTCCAAATCAGAATTTGAGGCGGGAACAATGTCCATATCATCTACAACCCCTGCGGATTGAGGTTTCGTTTCCGCGATCTTGAGGCGCTTTTGCATCAAATACTCGGCGATCTCAAAGTCAATCGGGTGATCTATATTCACCGAGTCCTCGGGCGGCATAAAAAAGTAGGCGGGTCTTTCTCCGGAAGTGGATTTTTGCCCGCGGAGTGTCCGAGTACGGATGACGTCCATGGCGCCTGTGTGAATGTAGGCCGGGGGGAATAGTTGGCGCGGCAGATTTTGGGCTTCTGCAAATCCGGTGACGGACGGGGGCAGAAACGGCTTGAGAAACGCGCGATCAGAGGATATGCTCCACAGTTTGTACGGATGCTTGGGCGCTTCCGCAATGGGCCGCGCCGCGTCAGCGTCCGGATTTTTGAGCAGCGTCTCAATCCCCTCATCAATGTGCGCCGCAGTGCGCAATGGCGAGGTGGGCGGGAGCCGCAGCACGATGTCCGGCTCATACCCTTCTTTCTCTTTCAAAAAATCCAGGGCGTGCAGGAGAAAATCCGTATCCGGAGACAGGTCTCCGGAAATCTCCGCAGGCCGCAAAAACGGCGCTTCGGCGCCATACGCCCGTGCGACCTCCGCGATCTCCGGATCATCGGTGGAGACGATAGTCCGCGTGATATGCCGCGACCCCTGGGCCGCCGCAATGGTCCAGGCAATCAAGGGCTTGCCGCAGAGCAATTTTATGTTCTTGCGCGGTATCCCCTTGGACCCCCCGCGCGCCGGAATAATAGCCAAGATTTCCATACGAGTAGCTCGTTTTGCTGAATAATGCTTTTGATCAACGTCCCAAACTAAGTTCTTTGACGCCAAAGAACTTAGTTTGGGGCGTCGATATATCCGCTCCATGGGCAATTTTCGCCAAAGTTTAGCCCCATGATATGCCAACATACATAAAACGAATCCCCTCTACAAATAGTTTTTCCCTCCACCCATCCATTTTCCATACTGCAAACACTCTGTTCGATCGAACAGAGTGTTTGCAGT
>JBBTVQ010000059.1:0-10086 GCA_038063095.1 Patescibacteria group bacterium | reverse complement strand
TGTAGTAGCGCTTGTGGTCTGCCACGCCTTCTCGCGAGATCAGATGCAGGCGAAACGCGAGAAACTCCAGCACGGGCTTAGCATAGATTGTCGGTACGGTAATCAAAATCGTCCCGCCCGGCCGTAGCACGCGCCGGATCTCGCGGAGGATCGCGTCTGGACGCTCCAAGTGTTCCAGTACCGCCAAGAGCGACACCGCGTCAAACGACGCATCGGCAAAAGGAAGTACGGTATCAATCCTGCCCGCCATGAGACGGATGTTCCCTACGGTCTTATCTTCCGTCCGCTGATCAATACCAACGCCTTGGTACAGGAGATCGGCCAGGCCAAAAAGCAACTCTCCCATGCCGCATCCGATGTCCAAGAGCGAGGATCCGCGCCGGATATGCGGCTGGATGCGCCGGCTCCTGAGCCGCGCCAGGAGCGGATCTAAAAATGTGGCGTACCCGTCGCGCGGCGCAGTACCCGGCAGTCGCTCCTTTTTCCTCCGCATACTTCCGTACTCTATCGCATCCGCGCGCTCGCGGCAACGATAGGAGTTGGGTTTGCTGAAAATTGCCACCGAAGCGGATAAATCAGGGCCCCAAACTAAGTTTTCTGGCGTCAAAACGTAGTGTGGGGCGCCGACAAACATCAGTCTTCAGCACACTCAAATAGCCGCTACCCGCGCGGGAGCAGGCGCCGTATCTCTCGGTTGAAGACGCGCGTCCGCTCCCGCGCCGCATCCGCAGCACCCCGCAGGCGCTGACGGGCCGCAACAGCATCTGACAGCGCGCGGTGCGCGGCCGCATAGAATTTTTCAGCAAAGTTCAGATCAAAAATATCCAGTCCCATGTCCGCCAGCCCCATGTCGTCGAGGAATGCGGACATCCGCTGCTGCGAGACCAGCGGCACCACGGGCACGCCTAGGCCAATCGCGGGCGAGAGCGAATGAATCCGCATACTCAACGCCAGATCCATCTGGGCGTAGCGGCCGTAAAAATAGGGCGTGTGCGGCACCGTGACCAGCCCGCACGAGACGCTGCGCTGGTGCGCCAGCGCGGGCGGCAGGAGCGCTACGCACTCCGCGATGATCTTATAGTCGTCAAAGTGGTGCGGCACAAAGACGAGATTGAGGTCCCACGTCCGCGACAGCCGGTCAAGGGTATCACAAAACGCGTTCAGGAATCTCTGTTTTTTTTCGGGATCGGGAAATCGGCTCGCCTCGTCTTCGTTGTTGAGCGCCACCGCAATGTTTATTTTTCCTTTCGCGATCTCCGGATACTCCCCGGGTACGGCTGGCACAAAGAGTCCCGGATCGGGCAGCGAGACGATCCGATCCGACGCAAAACCAACGAGCGATTCCAGCAGATGCTTGGTGCCGTCGTTGCGGACGCCGATGAGCGCGTCAGGGCGCTGTCCGAGGTATGCCAGTATGTCCCGCAGTCGGTCACGATGATGATAGGTCTGCCCGGGCCAGAAGCGCGCCGCGTTGCCGTAGAAAATGACGGGCTTTCGGATCTCTTGCCAAAGCCGCAGCGGCAGATTGAGCCGCATGCCCGCGTCCGCAAGATGCGCCCGGCCGTTGAAGGTTACCGCGCCTCCCACCAGCAAGGCATCGTGGCGATTCACGAGGTCCGCAAAACCCGCGTCAAATTTTCTGGGACCCAGCGCGTTTTCAATGACATATTCGTCCCACGGCTCCGGTACAAACTCAATGTCTGGGTGGATGTCCTCGCGGAGCACCCGCTCGGTGCCAAAGATGAGCGCGCCATTGCCGATGTTGGTGCTGTAAAAGTTGGCAAGATGGAGAAACTTCATGCGCGTTTTTTATTTTTTTTAGCCGCGAGCAGGATCTCTTCCGCCTGCCGTAGTTGCTCCGGCTCGTCTATCTCAATGCATCGGCGCGCATCGTCCATGAGGAGCCCGCCTACCCGCGGCCCCCCCAGGGTGCCGCGCAGGATGTATTTGGCGCGCGTCACGTACGCCATGCCGACCGAAACATAGTAATCGGGCACGTCTTGCGATGCTTTGCCGACATACTGCGGGAACAAGGGTACTATGAGATTCTTGCGCCGATCGCGCAGCCGCCACATGGCTTTGTACGGCACCCGCGGCGCTGGGCGCACGATCGTGCGCACGGAGTCGTAGTCCCCTTTGATCAAAAGCCGCACCGCGCGGTCAATATCCGCGCCGGTACGCAAGGGACAGTCGGGCGGCAGCAGCGCCACAATCTCCGGACGCCACCCGCGATGGCGCTCAAGCCATTGCAGCGCGTGGCGCGCATACCCAATGTCGCGCGAGGCATCGCGCGCGTATTTTTTGGGCCGCAGAAAAGGCGCGTCCGCCCCCAACGACCGCGCCGCGCGCGCAATCGCCGGGTCATCAGTGGAGACAATGCACGCATCCAGCGTTTTGGAGGCAGCCGCCGCGCGGATCGTATACGCGATCATGGGCTGGCCCACGAGGCGCGCGATGTTTTTGCGCGGGATCCGCTTGGATCCGCCTCGCGCCGGAATAATACCCAAGATGCGAACCGTGGATTTCATGGCATCAATTGAGCGGTCATCTCGCGCGCGAGCCGCAGGACCGCAACGCCGTCTTGGAGCGTTACGGCGGGCTCCGTATCTTCCCGTATCGCGGTGATAAAATGCTCCGCTTCCGCTACAAACATGTCATTGCGGTCAAAGCCGTCGGGCACGCGCCAGTCCGTGGGCTCGCTCCCTCTTGCATGCGGGAAGAGCGTGAGCGTGCCCGCGCAATAATCCCAGGTCATCGTGCCGGTAGTACCGATGAGCGTAAACGTGCGCTCTGCAGGGCGCTGCCAATAATCAAGGTGGAGCGACGCCACGACACGCTCATCCCATTCCCACAGCGCTTTGACGGTGTCCTCGGCGTCTCCGGCCAAAGGCGTCAGTTTGCCGCCGACCGACAACACTCTTTTCGGCGCTCCCAAAAACCAATACAGATAATCAATGTCATGGCTGAAGCACAGCGCCACGCCGCCGCCACTACTCCTCCATGGCGCATACGCGGTGCGGTAATCCTCCCACGGATGCCAGTCCTCTATATTTTCCCCCACGGCAACGTGCGCCGAGATCGGCGCCCCGATCTCACCCGCCTCAAACATCGCTTTCATCTTCCGCAGCAGCGGATGAAAGCGCAAGTTATACCCCACCATGATCTTGAGGCCGTGCCGCCGCCGCAGCGCTTCCAATTCATCAAGGCCGTCATCCGTATGTGAGACGGGCTTCTCTATAAAGAGATGCCTCCCGGCGCGCGCCGCGGGGAGCGCTACGTCCATGTGCCGCGCATTGGGGTTGGTCACCCATACCGCGTGGGGACTGAACTGGGCGAGCGCTTCTTTTAGATTGAAAAATTCCTTCACCGGCCTGCCCGCGTCCTCTTCGCCGCTCAGAAACTTTTTCACAAAGGGATGATTGTATCCCGTGTTGTTCCCGGAGCGAAAGACGGCAAGTTCATGCCCCAACCGCCGGAGATTTTTGTAGTGGCGCTGGCCGATGGACCCGATGCCGCAGATGAGTATACGCATACATGACTCACAAGGCAGTACGACCTCCATCAATGACAAGCGTCGCTCCCGCCATATACGACGACGCGTCAGAGACGAGAAAACCAATCGCCCCGTTATACTCCCCCTCTCGCGCCATGCGCCCCAGCATAGTGAGCGCTCCGGCCTTCTCGGCAAATTCCGCAGAATGTCCGTGATACATGCCGCCGGGGGCCAGCGCGTTGGCGCGCACGCCGTACAACCCCAGATACGCCGCCCATGCGCGCATGAGACCCAGCACTCCGGCTTTGGACGCCACATACGCAATGTCTTTGAACTTTCCCTTTTCGTAGATGCCGTTTTGAGGAGCGATGAGGGCTAAATCAGAAGCAATGAATATGACGGAGCCCTTGCGCGCGCGCATCATCTCCGGCGCCACGGCTTGAGTGACGAGGTGTGCTGCGGTGAGATTGACGTGCAATTCTTTTTCCCACAGTTCAGGCGGGAACGCCTCGTAGGGAGAAAACTGTGGCACTGCCGCCGGGCCTCCGGGTACCGCGTCCATCGCCGCCGCGTGGATCAGCGCGTCAATGCCGCCGCGTTCCCGGACGACTCCTGCCACCGCGTCTTTGAGTGCTACGGGGTCGGTGATGTCCACCGGCGCGTTCCCGGCAACGTCAAAAACCGCGATATTGGCGCCCCGCGAACGGAGGTGTTCTCGCCATTGGGATCCCAGAAATCCGTTTCCCCCGGTGATGACGACGGTCTTGCCCTCTACAGAAAAAATATCCCGCGGCATAAGAAAACATTTTGAAATCCTTCTATTTCGCGCCCACCCTGCGCAATTTTTTCAGAACGGGAATCTCCGAATCCAGTACGCGCTTGACGCCATCGCCCCGGGCTTTTTCAAAATTCCTTATCTCCCGCACCAGCAACTCCAGCCCCTTGGGCTCTACGCTCGCGGCCTGATCCGTGCCCCACATGGTACGGTCCAGCGTGATATGCCGCTCCACCGCCGCGGCGCCCATGGCAGCGGCGCAAAGCGAAGTGTAGATGCCGCGCTCGTGCCCGCTGTAGCCCACCGGCACGCCGTAGCGCTCCCGCAGGACCGGAATGACGGAAAGATTCAACTCTTCCAGCTCAGCCGGATACGTAGAGACGCACTGCATGATAACCAGACGTTCCTTGCCGAGAATCTCCACCGCGTGATCAATTTCTGCGAGCGTGCTCATGCCGGTGGAGAGGATCACCGGCCGTCCCTTGGCGCGGATGCGCCGGAGTAGGCCGTCGTCCGTGAGCGACGCAGACGCCACTTTATAGGCGGGCGGGCTAAACGCTTCCAGAAAATCCACGCTGCCCTCGTCCCACGGCGAGGCAAACCACAAGAGACCCTTTTCTTTCGCATATCGGTCTATCTCCGCGTATTCTTTCTCGCCAAACTCCAGCGCCCATTTGAGATCTCCATTGGTCGCCTCGCGAAAATGCGACGCGACGAGCCGCTGCTCCGCGTCTTTGGACAGCGCGCCCCGCCGTATCGCCGCAACAAGAACTGATGCCGGCACTTCCCGAGGCCGTGCCAACTCTTCTGCGGTATAGACGACCGGCACGGTCCGTTTCTGGAACTTTACCGCCTGGACTCCCGCGGCCGCGGCCGCATCAATTAACTTTTTGGCAATGGCGACGTCTCCGTTGTGATTGATGCCTATCTCCGCGATCACAAACACGGGATTTCCGTCTCCGATCGTGTGTCCGCCGATAGTTACCTTTGGATAAGCCATGAATGTTGTAATGATACCGCATGCCGGCGTATCCGCATAGAACGCCGCCGCGCGTCTCTATGTCTCTTTCACTCAACGGCCTCATCGCCGCGGATCTGCGGGAAGCGGAGCGCCTCCATCGCAACCTCAAAGGTCTCCTCCCCCGCATTGCGGAAGCGGCCGCGGCCTGCGCCGAGGCGCTCCAGAGGGGTGGCAAGATCGTCGTATTCGGCAACGGCGGATCCGCGGCAGACGCCCAGCACATTGCCGCGGAGTTTGTCGGAAGGTTTGAAAAAGAACGGATGCCGCTGCCGGCACTGGCGCTCACCGTCAACACCTCGGTCCTTACCGCGATCGGCAACGACTACGATTTTGGCGCGATCTTTGAGCGGCAGGTGCAGGCGCTGGTACGCACGGAGGACGTCGTCATCGGCCTCTCCACGAGCGGCAATTCCAAAAACGTCGTGCGCGGGATACTCGCGGCGAAAAAGATCGGGGCAGTCACCGTGGGCCTCACCGGCCGCGGCGGACGCATCAAAGACGATGCGGCAATCGCCATTGCCGTGCCGTCGGCGCGCACGCCCCGAGTCCAAGAAATCCATATCCTCATTGGGCACGCGATTGCCCATGCCGTTGAAGCAGCGATGCCGCCAGACGCGCGAGTCGATCCGCGGAAGCGCCGTCCATCCTGAAACACTGCTCCTGTCTGATTCGCTCCCGTCCCTCGCGATCCAGCGACGGATCCCGCAGATATGCCTCAACGGAGCGGACGAGTTCCTCGCGGCTGTGCGCCACGCGCGCGCCTCCGGTGCGGAGGATATTTTTGATGTGGTCGTATTCGTACTCAATGATGCCCTCAAAAAAGCCCTTGGGCGTCGGGAAGAAATTGACGAGGACGTTGGGCTTGTCAAAAAACGCGGCGTCAATGTTGATGGTGCCCGGGCCGGAGACCACGACATCGCACCACGACAACGCGTTGAGGAGCCGCTCATCGTCGTCCACCGTGAGCTCGCTGTCTCCTTTGCCCCGAAACGCCAGCCCGGACTCTTGGAATATGACATGCAGAGGGTAGGCGCTCCGATCAAGATGCACCGTTGCCGCAGGCGGCAGGCGCGCGAGCAGAGCGGCGTCAAGGCCGGAGAGGATGTCCAGAACATGCGCGTCTACGTCGTTATCCGGCAGCCGGAAGTCCGCCACCGGCACGTAGAGGATGAGGCGGCGGGAAGAATCAATGCCCAGTTGCCTGAAAAACGCTTCCCGCGAGAGGGTGGGTCCTTTTGCATACCGGTCATAATGCGGAATGCCGATGACCGCAATGCTCGCAGAGCCGATGCGCTGATACCGCAGCAGTTCGTCGCGCAGTATTTCATTCCATACCGCAATATGATCCGGCACGGCACGGATAAGAAAATTAGTCGGCCCGTCCCACGAACGGATAAGTCCGAGCGTCCGTATGCCGCGCCGCCGCGCCTCCTGAATGAGCGCGACGTCGTTTTCATTGTTGATATCCGCCGTGATAATAAGATCGGGCCGATAGCGCTCAATCAATCCCGCGAAGAAGTCCCGATGGGGCGCCAGCATCGCATCCAGCCAACGGACACAGCGCGCCGCGAATGCGGACACCAGCAATAGGCGCGCCGGCAAGAGAAAGAGAAAGTAATAAAAAAACTTTTTCTCCACGACGAGCTTTTGCCGGATCCGTATGGAAGACGTGCGAGTGCCCGCCAGGGGACGCGCAAGGCGCTTGAAAAAGAGACCCCGGAGCGTTCGGGAAAAAGGGTACGCCGCGATGCCTTCTATGACGACCCCCGGTCCTCCGAAATGCGTCTCAAAGTATTCTTTTTTGTACCCGGGTACCAATACCACGATCCGAACGTCACGGGCTGTAAGCCGGCGCATGAAATCCGTGGCGAGAACGTTTCTCCCGATCAAAATATGAAAACTCGTTATGAAGACCGTCTTCATATGTTTAATTTTGTCCTGATGCGCCGTTCTTCTTCGCCTTGAGGCACAAGTTCAAACTCAAAGCGGTCATTGAGCTTCATCGTGGTCATCCGCACTTTCACTTTTTCAACATCGCCCTGCATCTCGTTCATTTTGTCGAATACATCCATTTTATATTGCGTATCGGGGTTGCCCGTTAGTTGCTCGCCCTTGCTCTCAACGACATACAGAAACTCAAGAGCGTCATCTTTATTTTTGCTTGCGATAATAAAGTCGGGCCTGATTTTATTTTTCTGCCAGCCCTGAATGGCATACCAGCTCTTTTCGGCTTTATTGCGAGCCCACCAAATCACATTCGGACTATCTTCAATGTATTGGACGACATTTCGTTCCAGCGGATTGAGCGTGCTTATGTCCACATCCTGATATAAGTTCATTCGGTATGCGGATCGGATGCTGTTTGAAACCTCGTCTTTTTCGGGCATAGAAAAGCCGATCTTGTTATTGTCAGAAACAACGAGTAGTAGCGTTCCTTTGCCGACAAGTCCTTCAAATGCGATTCGTTCTTGCTCGCGCTTGTGCGCTACCAATCGCTTTTCCATTTCTCGCGCGATGTATCCCGCATCACAATCAAGCGTTTCGGCGTCAAACTCATCCTCAAGCGTTTCAAAAACCCCATTGGCTATGTCGTGAGCAACAAAGGCGTTCTCAATCGCTTCGTATAAACGACGAGTCAGATAAAGCGAGTCAAACCGAACCGATACGTTTGTTTCAACTTCGCGCTCACGAGCTCCTTCCAAGTCAACGATGACTTCCGTTTGGGCCCCGCGCCGTCTGCCTATGGTCGGCTTGAGTTCTTTAAGCCACGAATCAATGCGAATCGAGCCCCAATCAATTCTCGGTTTTACATCCATATCGTATGAAAACTTGCGATAGCGTTGCCCATCTTTTACAAGCCAAACGGGAAGGAATAGTGATTCGGGGTATTTTTTGAGAATATCTTTTTTGATAAAAACAAGTTGTGGCTGATTGATGGCAGTTCCTCTTGTATCCTGCACTTCAATTCCTGACACAACATCGCCCAAACCTTCATCCTCAAATCCTTGCCTAACCCGTTCAAGCACTTCTTGCGTATGGCCGCTCGCAAAGAACACATAGCTTTCATCAAGATCGGCCACTTTTGTTTTCTTTGCATACGGCTGGCGCAGTATGCGGCCGACGAGCTGCGTCATTGAAGCGTTATTGCGAGCGTTCGGTATAACGCCGAGAATGTAGGCAAACGAACAATCCCATCCTTCCTTGAGCGCTTCTTTGGTAATGATGTAGCGTATTTCGCTTTCTTTTGAGAGTAATCTTTGCTGTTTTATTTCATCAAGATATGCCGATTTTACCGCTATCTCGTGCTGTGGCACGCTCAAGCTTACAAGCAATTCTCGTACGTCTTCGCTGTGCACGCGGCCGTGCCCGCGTTGCTCTCGGCCCGTACGTTCGACTTGTATCAGCGCGATGGGTCGGATATAGACGCCCTTGTTCTGTTCAAGTTTTTTACTTTTCTTTTCCAATTCTTCCCGTTGCTGTTTTACTGCCGCAAGCATTTCCTGCCAGTCCCGATTCGGCCCGCGCAAATGCATCTCAAGTTTTATCATCTCTTCCTCTTTGAGGTCGCGGCCGGCTACGGAAGATACGACATTCATTCCGCGTTTTGGCGTTGCCGAAAGTCCAATGATGACGGACGGATTGAGCCCGTCGAGCGTTGAGCGGGCAATGTCCGTAAACATCGTATGGAACTCATCCACGATAATAAGCGGATCAAGCGTTCGGATAACATTTCCCAAGCTGGTTTTTATCTGCATCCGATCAAACAAGTTATCCTCAACTTTATCAAGATTCGGTATCTGCTCTGCGAGCGTTTTGTGCAAGTCATAGCGGTTTTCAAGCGGGAAGAAATCCATATACCCGCCGCTATCTTCAAACATCTTATTGGTATCGCGGGTTGCGGATTGAATCATAAGCATCAGGATGACAAGGTTTTCTTCCACATCCTGCCGTCTTATCGCTTGCCCTTTTTCAAGGATGAGCGTCCGATTACCGCTTGTCTGATCCAAAAATTGCCGATACACATGACTTTTGTTTTGCAGGTTCTCAATGGTCTGCCGATATATCTGGTCGCGGTGCGTGATCCAAACAATGAGTCCTGTTTTTCTTTTGGCAAAAAGATTTTGATAGACGCGTATGGTTTCAATGGCAATAAGCGTTTTACCGCCCCCTGTCGGCATCTTTATGCAAACACGGGGATAGATTTTCCCCGTGCCGGTTATTGGCCTATCGGGATATTGTCGGTATTTGGGATGAGTCGCAAACGCGCTGGAAACATAATCGCCAGCCGCGTTTTTGCTTTTATCCAAGTGTTCAAAAAACTCCTCAATGTCTTTGACCACTCGTTTTTGATATTCTTTGAGCATGTTTTTATGCGCTTTCTATCGTCTCTTAAGTTATCCACAGGCCAATCTTGACAAATTATGTCTATTTGTTATCATTATAGTATCGCTATGGAAAAGCACTTCGTACGGGTTCCGTCCCTACGCGGTGCTTTTTCTTTTTGCCAACTTTTCTCTGAGAGTATCCATATATGCCATTTTGTCTTTTGCTGATTTTCTCAAAAGAGATGAACATTTTTGCCTGCACGGACTCAGAACAGCCAGAAGTTTTTTATTGCTGTACAAATACCGAGCAAGCGAATAGAAGTCGCCATCGCTTGATACAAGGACTGCCCTGTCGTATTCCGCGTAATCAATCATTGCCTGCAATACCATATCGGCGTCAATGTTCCCTTTTACTCCATCCTTGCCGTTTGGCAATACGGGCTTAAACTTCAGAATGAATCCTGCCTGTTGC
>JBBTVQ010000058.1:0-5696 GCA_038063095.1 Patescibacteria group bacterium | reverse complement strand
GTCATCTGCGGAATGGATTTTTGGAAATTGGCAGAACAGGCAGAATTGCCGTTTTGGCTCAAGTGATCAAATTTAGCCGCTAACGCTTCGGAAGCGATATGCTGTTTTAATTCGTTCTTTTGGCTATTTTTTGAAGTAAAAAAGGCCGTGCCGAGCAATAAGGCAAAAAGGGCAAGAGCGAGAAGTTGATACTCTCTTTTCATAGACCTATTCTACAAACTTTCACCCCACCTTTCAACTCACTAGAACCCATCTCAAAATTGGTTTTCTGTCATTCCCGACACTCGGTCGCAGCCGAGTGCAAGCTTGATCGGGAATCCAGTACACGGCTTATCTACTGGATTCCCGCTCCCCACTTTCGTGAGGACATGTTTTGCGGGCATGACGTCCTTATAAGAAAAAGCGTGAACAACGCGAGTAAATCTTACATGTAATCGTATTCCAGCTCTTCAATTTGCGGATGGTTTTTCATATACAACAACTTAATTTAGAAATATCTTTGGTAAATGACAGCGCAACAATTTTTATCGCTTCACTGAGTGTCGGGAACATCGGCAAAGAATTTACCACATCATCAATGGTGTTTTTGTTTTTTATGAGCATCATCGCCTCGGCGATAAGCTCGCCAGCGTTAGGCGCAAGGATATGAACGCCTAAAATTTGTTTCGTCTGCGGGTGGATCGCCATTTTTATCATTCCTTCGGTACGGTGCATGATGATTGCCTTCGGCACATCCTCAAACGAAACAGTGCGGCAGGCGCACACGCCCATTTGCTTCATCTGTTCGTCTTCGGTAAACCCGACACCGGCAAGCTGGGGATCGGTGAAAATGGCGTATGGCACGGTGTTGTAATCAATGGAAAGCTTCGTGCCTTTGAGCACATTTTCCGCGGCAAGCGTTCCCTCACGCCCGGCGGTTGGCTCAAGCCGCAGGGGGCCATTGGTAACATCTCCAACCGCAAAAATATTTTTATTTGATGTTTGAAAGTTTTGATTGACTACAACTGCTTGCTGCTTGTTCACTTCAACGCCAACCACCTTAAGGCCAAGCCCCTGCGTGTTGGGTCTTTTGCCTGCCGCTAAAAGTATTTCGTCAGCGGCTGCTTCCTCCTGCGTACCGCCTATGGCGTATGAAATAATTTTTTTGCCGTTTCCTTTGCGCACGCTTTTTACCTCAACATTTATCTTGATTGTTATTCCTTCTTTTGCAAGAACTTCTACGAGGCGGTCAGTGAGCGTTTTCTCGGAGTGCGGAAAAATTGAGTCGTCACGCTGTAAAATAGTTACTTTTGTGCCAAAGCGCGAGAACATCTGAGCAAACTCCAAACCAAGCGGGCCCGCGCCGATGACGATTAATTCCTTCGGCTGATTTTCAAGGCGTAACGCTTCAATGTGCGTAATAAAGCCAACTTCGCGGATGCCTTCAATCGGTGGCACTGTTGCCGTCGAACCAGCGGCGACGATAAATTTTTCCGCACCCAATTTTTCCCTGCCCGCCGTAGCTTCAGCGGAGGCGGGGCCGTTCACTTCTATCTCGTTTTGAGAAACAAAATTTGCTTTTCCTTTGATCGCTGTTACATGCTCCAGATTTTTTAACACCTTTTCATATTTCTCTTGGCGCAGTTTTTCCACAAGCGCAAGTTCGCCCCGCACAACTTTTTGGAAATCAAAACTTTTCACCTCAAGCTCAACGCCAACTACGCCGTGGTGCTTGGCGTGATGCAAAATTTCGCCAGCATACAAGAGCGTTTTTGACGGCACGCACCCGACATTTACGCATGTGCCGCCGAGAGGAAGTCCAGCGTTAATCATTGCGGTTCTGGCTTTCAATTCATTGGCACGAATAGCCGCCGCAAAAGCACCCGCACCCCCGCCGATAATTATGAGGTCAAATGTTTTCATATTGCTTTCAGTCGCTCCTTGATGGTATTGGCAAAAGGCGATTTTTTAAGTTGATAATAGACATTGCGGAAATCCCTGCGGCTTTCCACCACTTCTGCTCTTTCAAGTTTTTTGAGCGTGTGCGACACGGCGGATATGGACACTCCGATAATTTGGGCAATTTCACCAACTGGAAGTTCTTTATGGCGACACAAAAGATAGCAGATTTTAAGGCGGGTTGGGTCGCCTACAATATTAAACTCTTGGGCACATTGAATAAGTGCCTTACGATTTCGCAATTCTTTCTTGATTCGCTCAATATCTTTCGTTTGCATAGACATTCAAATGATAGCTGAAAAATATAATCGGTGCAACAATGACTTTTCCACAGTGAGAAATCCACGGCAGACGCATCAGGCGCCTTAGAAACCGTCTATGGGGTGAGGATTCTCTCCGAAACCGTCTGAAAAGTCCCTCTCCTGCTGCAATCACGGGATTTCGGCGTCTGCTTCGTCAGTCCTCCTCGCCGTATATTGCCATATACGGCTTCCTCGTCCGTCCTTGTCTCGCTCAAAATCCAGTGATTTCGCGACGAAGAAGACCTTTTAGACGGTTTCTCCGGGCCAGAGCTTTATCCCTCTTGTGCCGAATTGACCCGAATTTGACGAGCTGGCGAAGCATAGAAAAAACTCCCGCGTTTTGGGAGTTTCTGTTATCAAAACGATAATATTTTTGGGAAGGATTTATCCGAATGTAAAGGCAAATGCTTTCAGTCCCGGCTGAGGTACGATCAGTTCCAGGGTTCCGGCTTCCGATTGCGAACCCTGAATAAGTCTATACAACCGCGCTTCTTTGATCTTCACGACGGTTCTTCCATCGGCAGTCCGTACCACATCCGCGCCCGCCTCGGCGCCGAGGGGCTTGCCGTCCAGACGCACCTCGACGGTAGTGGTTTCCTTCGCTTCGGAGACAAGAAAAACGTCTTTTGCGGCATATTTGTAAATAATTTTCGACCCAACGGATATATTCTGGGCGAACTCACCTGCAATATTCCATTCGCCAGAAAGATAGAGAGTGCTAACATTGAGCGTGTCGGGAATGACAAAATTTCTGCTGCCGGAAACTCCGGGCGCTCCGCTGCCGAAGAATTCATTGCGGTCTGCCCCAAAATAGGTCTCCGGACTTCGGGGAGTCGGGCGGCTTACGGTTTCCTGGGTGAGTTCCTGCACGACCGCGCCGCGCTCTCCCAAGACCGCCATGCGCTCGGTCAATGCTTCCTGGATTTTCCGCTCGGTTTCCTCGTACGCGCCCTCGCCGATATGGTCGTAGACGATATATCCGTCAATATCAATGAGGTATTTTCTCGGCCAGTAGCGGTTTTTGTAGGCAGTCCAGGTGGAATAATCATTGTCAAGCACGACGGGAAATTTGATGCCGAATTTTTCTACCGCCGTTGCCACATTGCCGTACTCTTTTTCAAACTCAAACTCCGGCGTATGCATGCCGATGATAACAAAACCCGTGTCTTTGTATTTTTCGTACCAAGCGTTCAAGTACGGCGTTGTCCGCTGACAGTTGATGCAGCTGTATGTCCAAAAATCTACAAGAATAACTTTTTTGCCGATAAGTTCTTTAATCGTGATCGGCTTGTTGTCGGTATTAATAAAACCATCCGGAGTCGTTATCTCTTTCGCTAACTCGTATGTATTTGATTTCTCTTCTTTTCTCATGTCGCCCGATCCTGAAACAATCCGAGGAGTAACGGTTTCGGCCTCGTTCAATCCGCTTCTTTTTACTCCGGTTCCGGTAATAAAATAGATCGCGCCAACGATAAGCGCGACAACAGCAATAAGAATGTATGATTTCGCGTTGACCATCTATTTCAGGAGTATGTTATTCAGAAATTCAAAATTTGCTATCAGTGAGAGTTTTTGAGTAAAGATGAGAATGCCAAGCGCGAGGAGGATAATGCCAAAAATAACATTGAGATACTTCAGTCCCGCGGCATGGCGATTAATAAACTCCGCGGCCTGTCCCGTAAAGGCTCCGACAATAAGAAACGGAATGCCGAGTCCTAATGCATAGGTAAGAAGAAGAATAAATGCTGATCCTGGTTGTGTAGCCGCAAGACCGAGAATTACTCCTAACGCCGGGCCGACGCACGGCGTCCACCCAGCGGCAAATGCCAGACCAAAGAGAAAAGAGGTCGCGTAGCGTGACTTAATTTGCGTTTTTACTCCAAACTTATACTCTCTTTCTAAAAACGGAATGGTGATCAACCCCACGAGATAAAGACCGAAGAAAATAATCATTACTCCTCCGATGCGAGAGAGCCAAAGCTGGACGTCGTAGGCGATATTTTCAAGCAGGGTATTCAGGAGCACGCCCAAAAGAGCGAACACAATTGAAAAACCAAGCACAAAGAAAATGCTATTCACGAATATCTCTTTGCGTTTTGGGCCGGTATCAGTGGCGCTCGCTCCAGCCAGATACGCCAGGAAACCGGGGATTATGGGAAGGACGCAGGGGGCAAGGAACGAAACGAGTCCTCCCAAAAATGCGCCGATGAGAAGAGTCGCCGTCATGGGTTATTGCGCCAAAGCTTTATTGATCTCCGTTATATAGCGATTTTTGTCCCAGCCGTCGGGTGACTTGAGAATTCTTTGACCGTTTCTCACAAACACCTTTGTGTGCTGATAGGCAACGCCGAATTCTCGGGCTAAGTTCTTCTCGTCATTGTCAGTCTGGTTATCATTGTAATTGACGCGAAAGGCGATAACTTTGTCTGTGGTCAAATCGGTAAATGCGGCCTGCATGTTGGGAAATTCTGCCTTACAGATCGGACACCAGTTTGCATAAAAGTAAAGAATAACTAACCTGTCCGACGTAACGGCCATATCGTAATCGCCTTTGACGAAATCAAGAAGTGGCGCCGACTTGCCCGCAAGAACTGTCCCAGCATATTTTTCCATCATTGCCCCGTCTTCTTTTTTCATCATGGTCTTTCCCTCCTTCTTCTCCATGGTTCCGTCCGGTTTCACCATCGTCTCATCCGGCTTTACCATCGTGCCATCAGGCTCCACCATGATACCGTCCGGCTTAATCATGGTTCCATCCGGCTTCACCATAGTTCCGTCGGGTTTGACCATGGTACCGTCAGCTTTCACTACAGTACCATCCTCTCGTGTTTTTTCAGTCACCGTCGGTGGCGCCGTTTGCGATTGTTTTCGGGTAGCAGAATAACCAACTCCCGCAATCACCAACACAAGAGCAATGATGGTGATGACCATAGGCATCGCAAGCCCTTTTTGTGAATTATTGCTTGTCATATTTTTCTACGTTTGCCATCTCCATTAGCGGGGGGCAACCCCTGCTAATGGAGATAGAGCGCTAGTTCGCCGGCCAGAACGGACCTTCTCCAGGATCGCCTGCGGGATTTCCTGCAAAGGCGGGGGTGTCTAATACCCTATCTGAAATGGTAATAGGACCCGTTGCCTTAAAAATTCCTTTGCTGCCGTTAATTGGACATACGTTCACCTCTGCTCCAAAAGCAGGCATAGCTGTTGCCAATGACGTAAGACCCATTATGGCAGCTGAAGCTCCAACAATAATCTTTTTCATGTTTCTTCAATTTTTTAATGTTCTAATTGTCGTCCCTTAACGTAAAGTATAGAGTGTAGAAAATGAATGTCAAATCAACTTTACATCTCAAACCCCATCTTCAAAAAGACGAGTTTGGTCAATAATGCATATATAAAGGGTTTTCTGTCATTCCCGCCCCCGCTTTCGCGAGGGTAAACTCCAGCGGGAATCCA
>JBBTVQ010000057.1:0-5797 GCA_038063095.1 Patescibacteria group bacterium | reverse complement strand
TCGGATTATCCGTCAGGCAGGCAGTCATGTGCACCTTGAACATATCGCCGACCGCACACGAAAAGTGACCATTCCCATGCATCCAAAACCTCTTCCGAAAAAAACACTCTTTTCCATCTTGAAACAAGCCGGACTTACGCTGCAGGATTTTCTCAAGATACTTGGAAAATAGCTCCCCGCGCAAGAAATTCATCCAAACCCACGCCACCGCAGTGAAGAATCTTGATATTTAGCGCCACAGAGAGGAGGTGCACATGAATTATTATGATACGGAGCGGCGCCGTGCAAAGAGCGTGTCAGACAGGGCCTGCGCGACATCCTACGCTACGCACGCAACGGCGCCATAATCTATACCTTCGTTAATATCTCCAGTTGCGGCATCGTCTTGCTTATCGGCGTCCTACGACAAGATCCAGCAGAATGCCATGTTGCACAGGTGATCGCCATCTTTTTCGGAGGCGTGTTGGCAACCGCGCTCTGCATGGGAGGATTCTTTTTGTTCTTCAAAATATCCCTGTGGCGATTGAGGAGGTGGTATATCAAAAGCGGGGCGACCCAGGAGAGAGAATAGCACGAAGTGCGCCAGGTGAGGGACTCGCCCGACAGGGAAACGAGCCCTCTTTTTTATTGCTTAGTGAGTGAAAAAAATGAATAAAGATTTGATGAACCATCACCCTATTAACACAACATCCAAACGATCGTTGGAATGTTGTGTTAAAAACGCAAAACATCCCCTATGTCTTAGGCTATTGACATTCAATATACTCCATAATACCATAGCGGAATAAAGCCCTGCGGGGCTTTTAAAAAAGCCCAATAAAGCAAAACCATGGTGGAACGCGCTATAACATTTCTCAAGGAATCGCGGGTGGAACTCAAAAAGGTCAAGTGGCCCTCTCGCGAGGAGACGGCGCGCTATACGCTGGCCGTCATCGCGGCGAGCGCGGTCTTGGCCGCCTACCTCGGCGCGCTGGATTATATTCTTCAGTTAGTTTTGAATACTTTTGTGCTGTAACAGCGATACCAATATACGAATGGCATACGAACCATACAAATAGCTCAACGCATCCATTCGTATCATTCGCAAGCATTCGTATATTGGTATCGCTCTACGCAAAGCGCCATATGCCGAAGCAAACCAGCGAGTTTGGAAAAAACTGGTACGCGATCCACACCTACTCCGGGTACGAGGACGCGGTCGCGCGTAATCTGAAACAACGCATTGAATCCATGGGCATGGAGGATAAGATTTTTACAGTCCTCGTGCCGGTGGAGAAAAAGATCCGCATCAAGAACGGGAAGCGGCGCGTGGTGGAAGAAAAAATCTATCCCGGATATGTTCTGGTAGAGATGGTCGTCACCGACGACTCGTGGTACGTGGTGCGCAACACCCCGCGCGTGACTGGATTCGTAGGCGCCGGCACCACGCCCGCGCCGCTGGAAACCGAAGAGGTGGAGGCGCTCCTGGAGCGGATGGGAGAGGCGGAGCCGAAATTCAAGATAGAAGTCAGCCCGGGCGACCCCGTGAAAATCACTGACGGCCCGTTCAAGGACTTTGACGGCAAAGTGAGCGAGGTGGATCAGGACCGCGGCAAGATCAAGGTGCTGGTCAACATGTTCGGCCGCGACACGCCGGTGGAGTTGGATTCGCTGCAGATAAAAAAGTTATAAATGAAAAACTGAAAATGAAAAATGAAAAACGAAAATGGAAAATTAAAAAATCATCCCGATGTATCGGGATACCACAATTTTTCATTTCTCGTTCTTACTTTTTCATTTGAGCGATAGCGAATATGGCAAAACCAATCAAAACCGTCATCACTTTGCAGATCCCCGCGGGCAAGGCAACACCGGCGCCTCCGGTGGGCACTGCCTTGGGCCCGCACGGCATCAACATCGGCGAGTTTGTGAAAAAATACAATGACGCCTCGGCACAAATGGAAGGCGAGATCGTGCCAGTCGCCATCACGATCTATGAAGATCGCACGTTTAGCTTCAAATTGAAAACCCCGCCCGCGTCCGACCTCCTGCGCCGCGCGGCCGGTGCGGAAAAGGGCTCCGGGACGCCGCATCTGAATAAAGTCGGGAAGGTGTCGCGCGATGCCATCCGCGCCATTGCGGAGCGCAAAATGGAGGACTTAAACGCCGAATCCGTGGAAGCCGCGATGCGCATCATTGAAGGCACCGCCCGCTCCATGGGTATAGAAATCGCTCCGTAGAGAGGTATGCCGCGACCCGTTATCATCGCAACCGTTGCGGAAAAAGGAGGCGGCAAAGGACTTTTTATTTCGCTGGTCCAAAGATTCCTGCCGGAAAAGAAAGTAGTCGCCGTGCGGTTTTCGGATATCTGGCGCGAGATCCTGCGACTCTTGGCACTGGAGGAATCGCGCGAAAATATCTCACAGATGGCAACCGCCATCCGCGGGCTTTTCAAAAACGACGGTATCCTTGTCAACGCCATGCAAAGACGCATGACGGGTATTGACGCTGACATTATCATTCTGGACGGACTCCGCAAAGCAGAGGAGATAGAGCCGCTGGTACGGAGCCGCGGCGGGATCCTGGTCTATATTGCCGCATCTCCTGAAATGCGTTTCCAGCGCCGCCGCGCGCATGCGGAAACCACTGACGAAAAAGGCATGACATGGGAACAATTCATGCATCAGGAAGCAATCGCGACCGAGACCTCCATCCGCGAGATAGGGGAGGCATCGGCTGACTATCGCATTGACAACAACGGCACCGTGGAGGAATTTGAGACAAAAATAAAGCGATTTCTCCGCGACCGCGTCTCTCCTCGTTGACGCGCAGACGCTTTTGTGCTACCATCTATCAATCGTGGTCCTTTCATTTTTTTGGCATCCGTAAACGCAAAGGGGATGTGCCGTGCCAAAGACATGCGACAATACCAGCGTCGGGATGACTGTCCGCAATCCGCAACGAGATATTGCGGTCATAAAGCGCAAAAACTTTCCGGTCGCGTACGCCCTGCCAGCCGGGCATTGCGACGGCGACTCGTACGCGCAAGCCGCGGTACGGGAAGCAAAAGAGGAAATCGGCATTGAAATCCTCTCGCAACGAAAGGTATTTGAAGGCACCTTCTCCAACCCATGCCGGAGAGACAGTGGAGACCACCATCACTGGCAGGTCTTTGAAACAGACGAGTGGCGCGGGACGCCCGCGGCGGGATCCGACGCGTCAGAACTCATCTGGCTGCCGGAAACGGGTATTGTCTCGCTTGCTTCGCGTACCTGGGGCCTTGCCAAAAAATATGGATTTTCGGCGCTTGAATCTCATGCGTACCTCGTCGCACTTCTCAATGCTGATCCGGAATGGCAGGAGGGCCCCGGGTTGGAACTGGTATGGTGTATTATCCTCACCCGCATCGGGATGATCAGGGTCCCGCAAAGCTGATCTCACGCCGCAACTACGGCCCGTCCTTGACGGGCTTTTATTTTTCCGCACCATAGAAGACATGCGCATCCTGGCGATTGAAACAAGTTGTGATGAGACCGCGATTGCGATCGTGGACTTCCGCAACCGCAATTGCGTAGATATTTTGTCCCACATCGTCTCCTCGCAAGTAAAATTACACGCCGAATACGGAGGGGTTGTGCCTAATCTCGCCAACAGAGAACATCAAAAAAATCTTGTTCCGATCCTTCTGCACGCGCTGCGAGAATCAAGAATCAACCCCCGATTGCATCAGGGACAAGAATCACGGAAGCGGGAAAATAAAAAATCATTTGATTCTTTATCCTTGCTTCTTGATTCTATCTTGGCGCGTGAACCCGTGCTCCTGCGTCAATTCAAAAAACACTTGACGCCGCTCTCCCCACCCAACATTGACGCGATTGCCGTAACCTACGGCCCCGGGCTGGCCCCGGCGCGCTGGGTCGGCGTCAATTTCGCGCGGGCCCTCGCCGTACTGTGGGACAAGCCGCTCATTCCGGTCAACCACATGGCCGGGCACCTTTTCTCGGCTCTCCTGCAGGAGAGCCGAGAAAAGGATTCCCAATTTCTAATTCCTAACTCACAATTCTCAATGCTGGCGCTGCTGGTGAGCGGCGGGCACACCGAACTCGTGCTCGTGAAAAAACCGTGGCGATTCCAAATCATCGGCGAGACGCGCGACGATGCCGTGGGAGAGGCGTTTGACAAGGTGGCGCGGATGCTGGGGCTGCCGTATCCCGGAGGGCCGGAGATTTCGCGCCTCGCCGCCACAGGAGATCCGCAAAAATATCCATTACCCAGCCCCATGATCAATACCAAAAATTATGACTTCAGCTTCTCCGGCCTCAAGACCGCAACCTGGCATCTCGCACGAAATCTACGAGGCTTAGCCTCGTTACACGAGGCTAAGCCTCGTAGGGAGCTGACCCTACGACAGAAGGCCGATATCGCCGCCTCATTTGAGAAAGCGGCGGTGGACGTGCTCGTCAAAAAGACCGTACGCGCGGCAAAAGAATATAAAGTCCGTACCGTGCTCCTCGGCGGCGGGGTCGCAGCCAATGTGGTACTCCGCGCCGCATTGGCTCGCGCGCTCAAAAGAGAATGGCCACGTTCCACATTCCAAGTTCCAAGTTCCGATCTCTGCGGCGACAACGCGCTCATGATCGCGGCCGCCGCGTATATGACTGGCAAGAAAAAAGTCCCGACAGATGTCGGGACTGATGCGAACGCACGGCTTGGTTAAAACTTCAACGCCGTGCCGAATTCTTTCAATCCATGAGCCGCATGAGCATCCATACCGTTTTTGATCTGACTCGCTGCCCATAAAACCTGCGGGCAGTCGATCAGTATCAGGATTGAACGATTGGGAGGTGGGCAGAACATTCCATGATTTCCGATTTCCAACAGGTCATCCCATGAAATCGGCAAGGAGTGCATCTGTTCCTTCACGCTCCAGCTAATCCGTCCGCCTGAACGTCTATTATCGCTACTCCACCCGACAGCAAGGAGTCTACCCTCCTGCACTGCATATAACTTTTGTATATCCTGCAACATGACCGTCCTCCCTCTACAAAGATCCGTCCTTGAGAAAAGATCGAAAAACTCTTATACTTCATCCATAAAACACGAATCGGCATAGTATGTCAACTGAACTGCCATCGCAATACAATCCTCAACAAACTGAAGACAAGATCTACCGGATGTGGGAGGAGTCCGGATTTTTTGATCCGGATAATCTGCCGCGCGCCCCCCCACGGCGGCGCGCGGTCTCGCCGGCGCGCAAACCCTTCACCGTCATCATGCCTCCGCCCAATGCCAATGGCTCCTTACACATCGGCCATGCGGTTTTTGTGACGCTCCAGGACATCATTATTCGCTACAAACGGATGCGGGGATTCAAGACGCTCTGGCTCCCGGGCGCGGACCATGCCGGGTTTGAGACCCAGGTGGTCTTTGACAAAAAATTGGAAAAGGAAGGACGAAACCGATTTGCCGTCCCGCGCGACCAACTCTACCAAGAGATGCTTGCCTTCACGCTGGAAAACAAAAAAGCGATGGAGACGCAACTCCGGAAACTCGGCGCCTCCTGCGACTGGAGCCGCGAAAAATTCACGCTGGATCCGGACATCGTGCAAAAAACCCAAGAGGCGTTCGTTGATTTTTACAAAAAGGGTCTCGTCTATCGCGGGGAGCGCATCATCAACTGGTGCGTCAGGCACCAAACCGCGCTGGCAGACCTGGAAACATCGTACAGAGAGAAAAAAGACCCGCTGTATTATCTCCAGTACGGCCCGTTTGTGATTGCGACCGCGCGCCCGGAAACAAAGTTTGGCGACAAATATGT
>JBBTVQ010000056.1:0-9316 GCA_038063095.1 Patescibacteria group bacterium | reverse complement strand
TCTCAAAGTCGGTCATCACGGATCAAAAACATCAAGCACGGAAGAATTTTTGAAAGCGGTCTCGCCGGGTGTTGCGGTCGTCTCCGCCGGGAGAAAAAATAGATACGGCCATCCGCATCCGGAGGTGGTGGAGCGGCTGAAGCGATTCGGGATACGCGTCCGCCGCACGGATCAGGAGGGCGACATTCGCATGGAGAGCGACGGCATCGGGTATCGCTTGATTCCGCAATAGTATTTTGGTATGGTGGTGTGCAACGTAAGAATGTAAGGATTACCCTTTTATGGCGCAACCGTCACATCCGAAAGAAGAACGCACGTTTATGTTGGTCAAGCCCGATGGTGTCAAGCGTGGGCTCGTGGGCGAGTGCGTCACGCGCGTGGAGCAGCGCGGGCTGAAAGTCATTGCGATGAAAATGGTGCGTCCGACGGAGGCGCACGCGCGCGGGCATTATCCGGGAACTGAAGAGTGGCTCCGCGGCATGGGAGAAAAGACGCTGGAGTCGTATCGGAAGTACGACAAGGATCCGGTGAAAGAATTGGGAACTGCGGATCCGCTCAAGATCGGAGAGATCATCTACGGATGGAATACGGAATTTTTGACCTCGGGACCCACCGTTGCTATCGTCATCTCCGGCATTCACGCGATTGACATGGTGCGGAAAATCGTGGGCAAGACCTTGCCTGCCTTTGCCGAGATGGGTACGATCCGCGGCGACTACTCGGTGGATTCGCCGGTCTTGGCAAATCTGGATAAACGCGCGATCCATAATCTCGTGCACGCCTCGGGCGACTCTGCGGAAGCCGCGCATGAAATACGGCATTGGTTTGGAGAAGGCGACATTCACGATTACAAGCGCGCGGAGGAAGATATTATGTTTTGAAAAATGCGATTGCGCGTGAGGGTATGAAAAAAGCCATCCGGTGAGGATGGCTTTTTTCATACCCCGCTTTCTCGAGAGTGTGCAGGCGTTTCGCGGTTATACACAAAGTGGGTTGCTCGCACGCGGCCCCCGGAGGGGCGCGCGATTTGGAGTATTCCCCGTGCACAATAATTATTTAATCGAAACCCTGTTTCTCTGCGTAAGAGGCGGGGCCATCTTCAGGGTATCAGAGAAAAACTGGTTTTGTCAAGATGCGCAATCGGAAAAAAAGGGGAATTGCGGTGCATAAATTGTTGAAACTCGGGGGAATATTTGGGTATAACGGGGGTATGCCTCATGTAGGATTCTCGCCCTCAGTAAGAAAACATCCCTCGGGCTCCTTGTGGATAACTCGCCATTGAGAATCTTCTATTTTCTTTCTATTATGGAGAGTATGATCACCAAAAAACAGAAAGCGGTGCTGAATTTTATCACGAAATATCAATCAAGGAAATCCTATGCGCCTTCCCTGGATGAGATACGGAGGCGATTTCGTCTTGCCTCTATTTCAACGGCGCATTTTCATCTGAAAAATCTTGAGGATTCTGGCTATGTGCGGAGAGAGCGCAACAGGCCCCGCGCGATCCACGTTTATGGAGTAAACGGTGATGCATCCGGTACGGTGTGGGGTGCGGTTGCGGACGCGCCAGCAGCCGCGCCCTACGCGCCTGCCTCTATTCGTAGTCGGAGTCCTGCGATTCTACCTCCTCTCGTTAGGCCAGATACAAAGCTGAATGGCGAACTGCCGCTGAATAAAATCATCTGCGGCGATGCGGTAGAGGTTATGCAAGCAATGCCTTCTGATTGTGTGGATCTTGTAGTTACCTCTCCCCCCTATGATGAATTAAGAAACTACAACGGCTATGCCTTTAATTTTGAAGGCGTAGCCAAGGGTTTGTTTCGAGTGATCAAAAAGGGCGGTGTTTTAGTGTGGGTTGTAGGCGATAAAATAAATAAAGGGAATAGAAGTTTTACAAGTTTCAGACAGGCCATTTTTTTTCAGAGTTTGGGTTTCAGCGCCCATGACGTCATGATTTATAGAAAGAAAAATACTCCTTTCATGCGCTCAAACGCTTACACGAATTGCTATGAGTTTATGTTCGTTTTCAGCAAAGGTTCGCCTAAGACATTCAACCCCTTAAAAACTAAAACCGTTCGCCAGGGGCAAGAAATGCTGCCATTCAATAAAAAGGCAGACGGGATAAACAAAAAGATTCGTGGTGAGCTAAAACCAGAAAAAACTTTAACGAACATTTGGGATTATGCCGTAGGGTTTGGCGGGTCGACCAGCGATAAAATTGCTTTTCAGCACACCGCGGTATTTCCAGAAAGATTAGCAGAGGATCATATTCTTTCCTGGACCAAAATAGGAGATGTTGTCTTTGATCCAATGTGTGGTTCTGGGACGACTTGTAAAATGGCTGGAATAAACAAGCGCCATTATATTGGATGCGATATATCAAAAGAATATGTGGAGCTTACAGAGAACAGACTAAGATATTTCAATCTCTAATAGTTTTTCTTGAGAAATTCTTCCGCACTTTTGAGCAATGCGACATCGTCTTTAAAACGCCCCAATCCCGTATTGCAACTATCGCAGATCCAGCCGCCTGGTTTGCCAGTGCGGTGATCGTGTTCTAAAACAACTTTACTGGTCACGCCCGCAATAGTTCTCTTTTTACAGATCGGGCATTCAAAAGGCTCATGGTGCGGTTTCTTCTTAAGCCATGCAATCCTATCCGTTCGAGATACTCCAACCCCCTCCATCCGTACACGGCAATTTCTACATGAAGGCCGTCTTACTGATCTGTTATTTTTTGCATTTTGATTTTTTGCAAATTCGCTCGTCCTCTTGAGTTTGTGACAGACATTACAAATCTTTTTAGAAAATCCGTCTCCTGTCTTTCGAACATCTATAATCTCGAAATCGTTTGTGTTCAATTCGACTTGTTTCCAAATTCGAATGAAAAAGATGGATGCATGATTTTTATCCATCGATTTTATAACGCCAACATCATCCCGCTCGACCATAATTTCTTGAGGGGTCACGATATCTCTTCGAGCAAAGACAAATTGGTTTGATGATTTAGTCATTTTTCGCGATAGGATTTTAGATCGATTGATTGCAAGAATCGTTCCAACCGTTCAGACAGATTTATGAAAGATAAAGATTCTGGCTGCCGGGAATTGAACCCGGTCTATCCCGCACTTTTAAGATTTCGGGGTAGGCGGAATCGGACCGCCGCTACAAGACCCCCAGCCTTGTGTACTGCCATTATACTATACCCCGATAAAGGGCGGGACGTACTGCCGGTATACTACAGCCCGTTATTTTTGATCCAGCCGATGATGGCCCGCGCCAATTCTTTTTCTTTTCTTTTAAATCCGTGGTTGGCGCCTTTGATGATAACGCCGGAGAATGCCTTTGCCAACGGGGCGTTCGCGCGGAAGAGATGAATAATTTTTTGCGCGGGGCGGTCAAGGTATGCGTCTCGGGATCCGAAGACGACGGCGATGGGTATACGGATGCTTTTGAGTTCCTTCCAGCGGGCAGCGGGATTGAGATATGGGAATACGTCCTCGGCGCCTCCGGGCCGGAACATGCTCAAGAATCGCGCGGCGGAGGAGATGCCGTAGGCGGCAGGCATGAGGGCGTCGGGGTTTTTGCGCGCGAGTTTTCCTGCCAGCGCCACGCCGCGCCGCAATCCTGCCGCGCCGAATTTTTTTCTGCCCGCTGCAATGTCGTTGACCGGCCCCAAAAGCATGAGTCCTTTCACTGATCGGTCTTCTGTCTTGTATAGATAATACAGCGCTTTGTTGGCGCCTGTTGAGTGTCCGGCAATGATTATTTTTTGGTAGCCGCGCGCATGCGCGCACAGAATCATCGCGCGAACGTCATATACGCAGTCCTCAAATCTTTCCAATCCGCTGCCCTGCAGTCCTTTTCTCCTCGGCGCATTGCGGTTTACGATGTCATGCCCGCGCGTGTTGAATTTGAGATACGCCATGCCGCTTCTCGGGCACGCGCGGGAGAGTTCTCGCATGAGTCGGCGGCCGCGAGAAAAATTTGACCCAAGGCCATGGATCCAGATGAGCGCCGCGTCTGACTTTTTGCGCGGTTCAATGACGACGCCGTCCAAGATTAGGCCGTCGCGCGTCCTGATCTGCGCGAGTGAGAGGGGGATCATTTTTGTCCGATGAGGCGCGGATATTCCCGCGTCAGTTCCACGATGTATCGCACGCCGACCCCGGTCGCACCTTTCGCCAGGCAGTCCGACTCCACCGAGGTCATGCGCGGTGCGATGTCAATGTGTGCCCACGGCGTCTGGTCCACAAATTGTTCCAAGAACTTGGCACCGTGGATGGCGCCGCCGTACCGGTCGTTTTTTGCCATGTTGGCGATGTCGCCGAAGATACCTTTGATTTCCGGCAGGTACTCGTCCCACAAGGGCATCGGCCAGACATAGTCGCCCGAGGCGCTGCCGATCGCCGTCAGTTTTTCTATCGCGTCTTCACGGTTGGTAAAGAGCGCCGAGCAGTAGTTGCCCAGTGCCACGTGCGCCGCACCGGTGAGCGTGGCAAAGTCCGCGATGAACCCCGGCTGGTAGCGGAGGGCGTAGGCCAGGGCGTCGGCGAGGATGATCCGTCCCTCCGCGTCGGTGTTGAGCACTTCAATGGTTTTCCCCGAGAGCGATTTGAGGAGATCCCCCGGGCGGTAGGACGATCCGGACGGCATATTTTCCACTGCTGGCACGAGGCCCACGACATTGATCGGGATCTTGAGGCGCGCCACCGCGGCGATGCCGTGGATCACCGCGGCTCCACCGGACATGTCCATATGCATCTCGTACATATATTGTTCGGGCTTGAGGTTGATGCCGCCGGTGTCAAAGGTGACGCCTTTGCCGACCAGGACCAGGGGTTTTTGATTTTTGGGTCCCTTGAGATACTCCATGATGATGAAGCGCGGCTTCTCATCCGATCCGCGGGCAACGCCCAGCACCCCTCCCATGCCGAGCCGCTTCATCGCTTTCTCATCAAAGATTCTTATTTTGATGCCCGCCGTTGCCTTGCTGATTTTCACCGCGGCCGCGGCAAGGAGTGTCGGCGTCATGTCGCTGCCCGGGGTGTTGGCAAGCTCCCGCGCCGCGTTGACTGCCGTTCCGATCACGATGCCCTCCGCGATGTCTCGGCGCGCGTCCTGCGCTCCGTCTTCCGCGACGCCGAGGAAAATGCTTTTTACTTCCGGCCAGCCCTCTTTGGGCGGGGTTTTGTACTTTGCGTAAGTAAACCGCGCCATGAGGGCATTGACGGCAAACGTGCGGGCCGACATGCCCGGGGGCAGGGGCACGGCAAAGGAAGATATTTTTTCCGTTTCTGCGAATCGCACCATGCGCCGCGCCATGATGGGCTCCCTGCGCTCGTGCCACTTGTCTCTGGCGCCGAGTCCCACGAGGATAATGCGCTCCGGGGCGCCAGCAGGAAACCAGACGGATCGTATCTCCCCGTCCTCGCCCTTGAAGTATTTTTTTTCAAACGCGGCCAGCGCCGCGCGGCGGGACGCCGGCACGGCGCGAAAAAAATCCGCGTCCGCGGTACCTTGGCCCTGAAAGAGCGGGAGGAAGAGTACGGGCGCTGTACCTGCGTCCGCCATGGCTATCGGCGTGATTTTCATTTCGCGTGGAGTTTTTTGAGGCATTTGGCGCAGACCTTGGCGCGCGCGCCCGAGGCAAGCCGCGCCCATTGGAGGTTGGGATATTTGCGGATTTTACCGGTCGGGTTATAATGACTTCGCAGAAAAGATCGTCTGCCGGCCATTACCGATCCTTTGGCGCACAGTGCGCAGATTTTCATAATAAAGCGATACAGCGATGCCAATATACGAATGGCATACGAATTATACGAATAATGTCGTTGCTGATTTGTATCATTCGCACGCATTCGTATATTGGTATCGCTGTCAAATCTACCAGATTTGTATGGAAAATGCAATCCCGTTTCTCTTTCACATCGCAGTGCTTATTTTCTCGGTCGTGATCCATGAGGTGGCGCACGGCTACGCGGCGCTCGCGCTCGGCGATCATACGGCAGAGCAGGAGGGGCGTCTCACGCTCAACCCCCTGCCGCACATTGATCCGTTCGGCTCCATCCTGCTTCCGGCCATTGGGTTTTTTCTCGGCGGCGTCATTTTTGGCTGGGCGCGTCCGGTGCCGTACAATCCCTACAATCTGCGCAATCAAAAATGGGGGCCTGCGATTGTAGGGGCCGCGGGACCCGCGGCAAACGTGGGGCTCGCCTTGGCATTCGGCCTCATGCTCCGGTTCCTGCCCGGTGCTGCCGCATCACTCCCCGGCGCCTTTGTGTTCAATTTTATGATGATCGCCGGCACCATAGCCCTTTTGAATCTCTCGCTCGCAATCTTCAACCTCGTCCCTATCCCGCCGCTGGACGGCTCCAAGGTGCTTTTCGCCCTGCTTCCGTACCAATGGCGCGGCGTAGCACCTTTTCTGGAGCAGTATGGATTCATACTCCTGCTCTTCTTTATCTTCTTTTTCTCCGGCTGGTTGGCTCCCCTCATCTTTTTTGCCTTTCGCGTTCTCACCGGCGCCTCCCCGTTTTTGTAGGAAGAGTTTGGCGAATAATGTACCTATAAGCCGTTTTCTGTCATTCCCGCGGAAGCGGGAATCCAGAGTATAAGCCGAAACTGGATTCCCGATCAGGTCGGGAATGACGATAAAAAGGCATTATTCACCAAACTTGTAGGAACGCCGCTTGACACCGATGCGGCTATTTGTAATACTACGGATAATGATACGCGCCATTCACACAAGCGGTACACCAATGTGTTGTTTCGCTCACTCCCTATATTCGGGGGCTTGTGTGAGTCGTGCTTTTTTCTTGTAGCCGTTTCTTCGCCTTAAGGATATTCGCGCCAGCTCCTGAACTGTTCAGGAGCTGTGTTTTTGTTCTTAAGACCATAGCAGAGGAGGGATGCTCATGGGTTCGCGTTGTCTGTCTGAATGGGACGATGGCAATGCCGCTTCGGTGGCGCTGGAAAAGGACGTGTGTGAACGTCTTATCGAAATCCTTGCAGACGATCCTTAATGTAAGGATCTGGAGAGACGGCCGAAATTCTCAAAAAGAGATATTCGACGAGAGCAGATATGTCTTCGTGGCAGAAGACATACATTCCGGCATGCGCCTGTTTTTCTGTTTTGTCGTTCGGCGTGTGTGGACACGATGGGTACACGCCTCGTCCAATGTCGTGCGCGTGATTGCCGCGCGTCCCGTCAGCGATCATGAGCCGATCCTACGGGAGACACCGCCAGAAAGATTTGTGCGCGCTCCTTCTCTGCGGGAACTGCTTCGTCCCTAAGCCGAAGCGTTTTGCATTCAGTATCGCCGCAGGCCGTCCTTTGAGACGCTCTGCGGCTTTTTTACGACAAGCCCGGGACTACCTATTCTTGACAAAAGTTTAACTTCAGATAAACTTTGTGCATGGAACACATCATTGGTCTTAAGGAGTTGCGCGAGCGCACGGATGTCTATATCCGCGGGGCGGCGCGGGGGAGGTCGTTTCTCGTGGTGCGGCGATCCCGGCCCGTCTTTCGCATCACGCCGCCGGACGAGGCCCCGGAATTGTGGGAGACGGTCGTTGACTTCACCAAAGTGAAGCGCGGCGGGGTATCCCTGGATGAGATTTTGAAACGTCTGTAGGCGAGTGCTATGGATACGATTGAAAAAGCGCTTGCAAAACTGACGGCAAAAGAACGGGAACGGGTAAAGAGGATTTTTACAGCGTTGCGGCGAGGAGAGACGCACGGTTTGAACATCAAGAAGTTGAAAGGGCGGGATGACGTTTTCCGCGTGCGAAAAGGTAATCACCGCATCATCTATCGTATCGGCGACGGCGACGACGGCGGCGGCGGTATCTTTTTGCTTGGGATTCAGCGCCGCAAAGAAGATACCTATCGTCTGAACGTCTGAAGGATTGACCGTCCGTGCCGTACCTGCTATTATCATTTTCATGCCGACCGTAAGCCAGCTCATCAAGCGGGGGCGGACCCCGCGCCGCTATAAGTCAAAGTCGCCCGCGCTGGAGCGCGGATTCAATGTGAAGCAAAACCGGCCCGTATACTATGCCTCGCCCTTCAAGCGCGGGGTGTGCATCAAAGTGACGACCATGACTCCCAAGAAACCCAACTCCGCGTTGCGGAAAGTGGCGCGGGTGCGCCTCACCAACGGGATGGAGGTGACGGCGTACATTCCGGGCGAGGGGCACAATCTTCAGGAGCACTCGGTGGTCATGATCCGCGGGGGCCGCGTCAAGGATTTGCCCGGGGTCAGGTATCACATCGTCCGCGGCGTCCTGGACACCCAGGGCGTGCAGCAGAGAAAGCAGCAGCGGAGTAAGTACGGGGCGAAACGGCCGAAAAAATGATCACGATAAACATAAAACATAAAACGATACACGAAGACGTACATCGTTCTATGTTTTATGTTTGTCGTTTGTCGTATCCGTTATGAGACGCAAACGAAAATTCACCCGTGAAATCCAGCCGGACTCAAGATTCAGCAACGTACAGGTTGCCAAGTTTATCAATCACGTGATGCGGAAGGGCAAAAAGTCCACGGCAGAGCGTGCGTTTTACGCGGCAATGGATCTTATTGAAAAAAAGCACAGCCAAGATCCGCTTACTGTTTTTGACACCGCGATCCGCAATGTGGGCCCGCTGTTAGAGGTGAAGTCGCGGAGGATCGGGGGCGCCACCTATCAGGTGCCGCGCGAAGTCCGGGGCGAGCGCAAATTTTTTCTCGCCTCCAACTGGATTCTCGCGGCGGCCCGGGCAGGCAAAGGCAAGCCCATCGCGGAAAAGCTGGCAAATGAGCTCCTACTCGCGGCCAAAAACGAGGGCAACGCCATAAAAAAACGGATGGACACGCATCGCATGGCCGAAGCCAACCGGGCCTTCGCGCATTTCGCGTTTTAGTCGCTATGGCAAAAAAAATGCAAAAAAAGAAGAGAGAAAAGGAAGTGCTTAAATTCAGTGCGGTATTTCTTGAAGAAGATGACGGCGGATACAGCGTCAATGTTCCTGCGCTCCCTGGGTGTTTTTCTCAAGGGGATACATTTGAAGAAGCGGAGCGGAACATTAAAGAAGCGATTGAACTATATTTGGAAGACGACAGAGAGGATAAGGCATGGCTTCGATACCGGAGCGGCAGAGAATTCCTCGTTCCCGTGGAGGTCTGATGCCCAAATTGCCTCAAATTTCCGGCAGGCAGATGGGTCGTGTTTTGATGCGCGTGGGATTTCGTCTCAAGAGCCAGAAAGGAAGTCATATGAAATTTGTGCGGGTGCGGGAGCAAGACGGGGGAGAAGAAGTTATTATCGT
>JBBTVQ010000055.1:0-3048 GCA_038063095.1 Patescibacteria group bacterium | reverse complement strand
GAAATCATCGTTTGCCCCGCTGTCATCCGGCGCGAGGCAAAAGCGCAGCACCACTCGTACGAATACCAGATGACATGGATGATACTGCATGGTATGATTCACCTAACGGGAATGCACCATGAGGAGTCAAGGGGAGCAACGAGGCGGGTGGAACGGGTGGAACAGGAAGTTTTGAGTAAATTCGGAGTTTCGAAATCCAAATGCCAAAGCTCAAATGTCAAATCAAATCCAAAATCCAAAGTTCAAAAGAAACGCGGTCTTTGAATTTTGAACTTTAGTCGTTGATTTGTCATTTGGATTTTGACATTGGGATTTACTTCACTTTGTGGCTCGCAACATCATCACCGCGCTTGACGTAGGCACGGCGGCAATACAGACCGTCGTGGCGGAGCGCGTCCCGGACAAGGACATTCCGAAAGACGCTCCGGAGGACGCGTTTGACCCTGATCAGAGGGCGCCGTTGCGGATTTTGGGGGCGGGCTCTGCGCCCTCCGCCGGGGTGCGGCGCGGCGCGGTGATTGACGTGGATGACGCGGCCGGCGCCATCCGCCAGTCCGTGGCCGAGGCGCGCAAGAGCGCCGGGGTAGCCATCAAATCAGCGTGGGTGGGAGTGGACGGTACGTATATCTCATCCACATCCGTGCGGGGCGTGGTCGCGGTGAGCCGCGCGGATCAGGAGGTGGCGCCCGAAGACGTACAGCGGGCGCTCACCGCGGCCGAGAGCTTTATCCCCAAAAATCACAATAGAGAAGTGCTCCATGTAATCCCGCGGGAGTTTCGGGTGGACGGCGAGTCCGGGGTGCGGGATCCAGTTGGCATGCACGGGGTGCGGCTGGAAGCCGAGGCCTTGGCGATTGAATGCGCGTCGCTGTATTTGCGTTCGCTCTTCAAGGCGGTGGAGCAGGCGGGGCTCAGGGTAGACGACTATGTGTTCTCTCCGCTGGCGGCGAGCGAGGCCGTGCTGTCTAAAGGACAGAAGGAGTTGGGAGTAATGCTATTGGACATCGGCGGCGGGAGCAGTTCGTTCATTGTCTTTGAAGAAGGCGTGCCGGTGCACGCGGGCGTGATTCCCATCGGCGGCAATCACATCACCGGCGACGTGGCTATCGGGTTTCGCACCCGGATGGATATTGCCGAGCAGATGAAGATCTCATACGGCACCTGCATGAGCGCGGACTTGCCCAAGCGCGATAACATCCGGCTGGCTGAGTTTCTCCCGGGTCAAGAAGAGACATTTTCCCGGAGGACGCTCGCAGAAATCGTGGAAGCGCGCCTGCAGGATCTTTTTGAACTGCTGCATAAGGAACTGCGGCGCATCAACCGGGCGCGGCTCCTGCCCGGGGGCGTGGTGCTCGTGGGCGGGTCGTCGCGGGTGCCCGGCATCATACCGCTGACCAAGCGAGAATTGGGATTGCCGGCGGAGCAGGGGGTGGCGCGGGGGTTTCTTCCGTCGGTGGATGAGACCGAGGGATCTGCCATGGCCGCGGCGCTGGGTATTGCCCGATGGGCAGCGGCAAAGCACACGACCTCCGGCCCGGGCTGGGGCCGCCATATTTCCTCCATGGGAAGACAGATGTGGGTCATGCGGTGGCTCCGATCGCTATTGCCATAATATGTCCGATATGATATGTCTTATAGCAATGAGAAACTGAAAATGAAAAATGAAAAACGACAACGCAAAATGTAAAAGTCATCCCGCCGAAGCGGGATACCACATCTTTTCATTTTTCATTTTAATTTTTTCATTTGAGCGATAGCGAATATGCCTTCAGTCAAACCAGACATAGAGACATACGCGCGCATCAAGGTCATCGGCATTGGCGGCGGCGGCGGCAAGGCGATTACCCGTATGATTGATCATAAAATCAACGGGGTTGACTTTTTGACGATCAACACTGATGCCCAAGATCTCCATTTCACCAAGGCGCGGACCAAGATTCATATCGGGAAAAACCTCACCAAAGGGTTGGGTGCGGGCATGAACCCTGACCTCGGGCGCCAGGCCGCGGAGGAGAACCGCGACGAGATCCATGAGGCGATCAAGGGCGCGGACATGGTGTTTCTCACCTGCGGCTTGGGCGGCGGCACCGGATCCGGCGCGTCGCCGATAATCGCGGAAGTGGCGCGCGATTCCGGGGCGCTCACCATCGGCGTCGTGACTAAGCCCTTCAACTTTGAGGGCTTACAGCGGAGCAGGATTGCCGAGGACGCGTGGCGGGAGCTCCGCGAGCGCGTGGACGCGCTCATCACCATACCCAATGACCGCCTACTCGCAGTCATCGGCAAGGAAACGTCCTTGCTCTCTGCCTTTGCCATCTGCGACGACGTGCTCCGCCACGCGGTGCAGGGGATTTCCGACCTCATCGTCACCCCGGGCATCATCAACGTGGACTTTGCGGATGTACGCGCCATCATGCGCGATACCGGATCCGCGCTCATGGGCGTGGGGTACGGCTCCGGAGAGGATCGGGCTACTGCGGCGGCAAAAGCCGCGATCAACTCGCCGCTATTGGACATTTCCATAGAGGGTGCGAGGGGTGTCCTTTTCAATGTCTCTGGCGGGATAGATTTGACCATGTGGGAGATAAACGAAGCGGCGCGGGTGATCACGGAGTCCATTGACCGGGACGCAAAAGTCATCTTCGGCGCGGTGCACGACGAGCGGCTCAAAAAAGGGGAGATAAAGATTACGGTGATTGCGACCGGTTTTCATGGGAGTCAGGGTACTTCAGTTCCGCCGGGGCGCGAGGAGCAGGATGTACCGATCAAGCGGTCTCCAATCGGATCTCCGGTGGGGGCGGCACCAGTCGGAGAAAAGGCGCATGCCACGGCTCGGCCACAGGCCCAGGAAAGCGATTGGGATGCCATCCCTGCGTTTCTGCGCCGGCGGGGAAAGTAGTTTTTTGCTCGCTGCCCGCCGTTTCGTTCAGTGTTGCGGGTTGGACAAATTGTCCTCGCTCGCGAGGGGCGCAAACGCATGCGTTTGCGCCCTCCGCGTTCCGCCCCCCCATTGCCATCGGGGCGCGGCCGCGGGTTCCCAACCACCGC
>JBBTVQ010000054.1:0-1069 GCA_038063095.1 Patescibacteria group bacterium | reverse complement strand
CATAGGCACAGTGATCCATTACTACGACAAGATCACGGTGGCCGTGGTCCGGTTGGAGGGAGCGTTGCGGCTGGGCGATACCGTCCATGTCAAAGGCAAGGCCAGCGATTTTGAAGAGCGGGTTGATTCCATGCAGGTCAACTACAAGAGCGTTGTCGAGGGCAAGGCCGGCGAGGAGGTTGCGATCAAGATGAGCGGGAAAGCAAAGCAAGGCGATCTGATCTACAAAAAGTCCTGATCATGGGGCCCCGCCTCCACTATAGAGGTTTAGAGGTTTAGAGGTTTAACCTCTATAGTGGTCCCCGTTGCAGTAGGCGGATTTCAAATAAGGGGCATGCTGAAATTTTTAGAAGCCGTTTTGTTATTGTCCGGCATGGTTATCGGCGCGGGGATGTTTGCCATCCCTTTTTCTTTTGCGCAAACCGGATTCTGGTTGGGCGCCGCGGAGCTGGGGATTTTGTCGCTCGCGGTTTTGGGGCTACATCTCCTGTATGGCGAGATCGTGCTCGCCACTCCTGTGTATCACCGGATGCCGGGCTATGTCCGTCTGCACCTGGGTCGGGGCATGGCCGGTGTATCGTGGCTCTCATCGCTTTTCGGGATCGGGGGCACCCTCTTGGCATATCTGGTGGTGGATTCGCTTTTTTTGCAGACAATTGCGGACGGCGGGAGAGTCGGCGCAGTACCGCTCTGGTGGATTGTGGTACTTGCCGGCGCGGTTGCCGCGATCACCTTTTTTCCTTTAAAGAAAGAAGCGGCAATCAACGGATTCCTTACGATTTTTGAGATAGGGTTTCTGGTGCTTGTTTCCGCATTCCTTGTAAAAAATATCGTGCCCGCGCATCTGTCCGGCGCGCGCGCCGAGCATTTCTTTGTTCCGTACGGCGTTTTGCTTTTTGCGTTGAGCGGCGCCTCGGTCATTCCGGATCTCGTGACGGTTCTAGGCCGCAACGGGAAAAAAGTGCGCGCCGCGATTATCACGGGGTCCCTCATCCCTGCGTTCCTGTACTTCTTCTTTGCGTATGCCGTGGTCGGCGTCACCGGAGCCGGTACCAGCGAGGAGGCGATT
>JBBTVQ010000053.1:0-4287 GCA_038063095.1 Patescibacteria group bacterium | reverse complement strand
CTCGCGCGAAAATCGCGCTTCTCGGCTCGAAAGCCACTTTTGAGATGGGTTCTAAATATCCGCCCACCAGGACTCGAACCTGGAACCTTCTCCTTAAGAGGGAGCAGCTCTACCAATTGAGCTATGGGCGGTTATCCGTACAATTCCGTATGCGTACCGATACGGACAAACAATACGAGGTTCGGAGTTACTTCTCTGAAAATGGCGCGCAGGTCTCCTCCGACATTGATACTCCGACACCCTGTGTATTCGTAGTGGAGTGGATGGTTTTCCAGAAGCGGATGGGAGGGATTCTGAAGAAATAGATCCCTCCGCTCCTTAAATCTGCGCTGTTCCGCCTGGCGGAGTTTTTTATATTGCTTTTTGAAGCGGCGGTGGAGTACTACTTTCATGCATCGAGGTAAGCGTCCATTTCTTCCGATGTCTCAAAAACAGGCGAAATGTTTACCCCCTTCTTGTAATCCTTGTCGGCTTGTCTGATCGCGCGCGCGGTTTTCTTGTTCGGCCGCAGCGGCACCGCGAAATTGATCGATTTCTCGCGGCCGAGCTGCTTGAGATACGCGTTGATGATAGTGCTCAAGGGAATGCCGATTTCTTTCGCAACCCGCTGCGCCCGCGTTTTTACCTCCGGATCCGCTTTGATGCTGATGAGCGTTTTCATATAACCAAAGTATATACAACGGCTATCTCCTGTCAATACGCGCCCACCAGGACTCGAACCTGGAACCCCATGCTTCGAAGGCATGTACTCTATCCGATTGAGCTATGGGCGCATACGCGAAAAATATCACAAAAATTGAAGAAAGACAAGTTTTTTGCTACACTTTCCGTGATGGTACGGAGCAAGATTTCTATTCCTAAAGAAGTCGCGCAGATCGTGGCGCGGCTCGGCAGCGCCGGACATCAGGCGTATCCGGTGGGCGGGTGCGTGCGAGATCTCCTGCTTGCCCGCGTGAGCACTGACGAAGGAGGGCGCGGCGAGAAGCCCAAGGATTGGGACGTGACGACCTCGGCAAAACCCGAGGAGATTATGGCGCTGTTTCCGGACAGTTTTTATGAAAACAGATTTTTGACCGTGACGGTGAAAACGGGATCGGACGATCCTGCGCTTGCGGAAATTGAGATTACGACGTTTCGCGCCGAGGGAAAGTACACGGACAAGCGGCATCCGGATGAAGTGCGGTTTGCCGAGACGCTGGAGGAGGATTTGTCGCGCCGCGACTTCACGGTGAATGCGATGGCGCTCAACATCACGATACACGATACACGGAACACGACACACGAAATTATAGACCTATTCGGGGGGCAGGAGGATTTGAAAAAGAAACTGATCCACGCGGTCGGCAACCCCGAGGAGCGGTTTGACGAGGATGCGCTCCGGATGATGCGCGCGGTGCGACTCGCCGCGGAATTGGGATTTGCTCTAGAGGACGAGACCGCGCGCGCCATACAAACGCACGCGGGCAAGATGGCTTTTATCGCCAAAGAACGCATCCGCGATGAGTTCATCAAAATCGTGGAAAGCCCTCGCGCGGGCGAAGGCGTGCGCCTGCTCCAGCGGCTGGGACTTTTTGCACACGTGATTCCGGAATTGGAACAGGGCATTGGCGTGGAAAACCGGCCGCGCGTTTTTTCGGTCTATGAGCACAACTTGAAGGCCTTTGAATACGGCGTGAAAGCCGGGTATGCGACTGACGTGCGGATTGCCGCGCTCTTGCATGATGTCGGCAAGCCCGCGACTAAAGGCCCGGAGAAAAACGGCGAGTGGACGTTTTACGGACACGACGTGGTGGGCGGCCGGATGGCGGCGCAGATTTTGACCCGTCTCCATTTCCCGCGGGAAACCGTAGAAAAAGTGGCGAAACTCATCCGCTGGCATCTTTTCAAATACGATCCGGACGAGGGTATTACCGACTCCTCGGTGCGCCGGCTCATCCGGCGCGTGGGCGCCGCGCACATGGCGGATCTCGTGCGCGTCCGCATCTGCGACCGGATGGGCATGGGGGTGCCCAAGGCGCTTCCCTACCGCCTGCGGCATTTCCAATTCCGCGTGGAGAAAATACTGCGCGAGGAAGAGGAACCCAAGCCCAAGATATTGAAAGTACGGGGAGAAGATGTTATGGAGGTATTAGGCATCCCGCCGAGCCCCACGATTGGCCGGGTGCTGGAGGTCCTGCTCCAGGAAGTCATTGACGATCCGGCCCTGAATATGCGCGAGTATCTCCGATCCCGCATCGCGCAGCTCGGCAAACTTTCCGATGAGGAACTGGCGCGCATCGCCGAGCAATCGGAGTCCAAGATAGAATTGGCCGAGGATGAGCGCATCTCGTCCATCAAAGCGAAGTATTATGTGAAGTAAGGTTTAGTAAGGTTACTAAAATTGACCCTACGATCGTGGGATGCATTTTAGTAAAACGGGCTATAGTGTAACAGCAGCACGAGTCCTTCGGGAGGATTTAGTCCCGGTGCAAATCCGGGTAGCCCGAAACAACTTCATATGAGTGTTTACATCACTGTTATTTGTCAGACGTGCGGTGGTTCTTTCTCTCGGGAGAGAGGAAGGGTGAATGAGAACGAAAAACTGGGACACAATTTTTATTGTTCCCCGGTGTGCCAGCGCATGCATCGAATGAAAAGAACGACGTTATGGTGTGACAATCCGGATTGTCGTCGCGAGTTCGTAAAAATTTCAAGCGATGTTTCGGCGTGCAATTATTGTTCTCGTTCATGCGCCGTATCAGTAAACAATAAGAAGTTTCCGAAACGTGGTACTGGCCCGCGGATGTGTGCCCGTGCGGGGTGTAAAAATATCGTCGGTAGTTGGCTGAAATACTGCTCATCAGCGTGCCGTAGAGGTGTGAGACAGAAATTTACAAAAGAAAAACTTGTTGGGTTGATATGTGCCATGGCATATCGGCTTGGTAGGACACCTGCGAGGCGGGAAGCGTCGGATATCGCCTTTGCGTGCGTTTATTATTTTGGATCGTGGAATGCGGCAATCACGGCCGCTGGTCTGATACCCAACCGCTCGCACAGTCAGAGGATGTATCACCGGACTATGACCAAAGCGAAAGATGGACATCGCTGTGATTCCATCTCCGAGGCGATTGTGGATAATTGGTTGACCGATCCCGCTATTGCCCACGAAAAGGACGCTCGTTACCCAACTACGCATCATAGGGCAGATTGGCGTGTCGGGGGTTTATTCATTGAATACTTTGGGCTGGTGAACGATAGTCCGCGCTACATGAAGGCATTGGAAGAAAAACGTGAGATGTGCAAAGAGTTTGGTATTCCCCTGATTGAACTTTATCCCGATGACCTCTACCCGACATCCCTTCTTGCGGAACGTCTGCGCGCCATGTTATAGAAAAGAGCGAAATCATATGGCTAGAGAAATGAACTTTTACGCGAAAGTATACGCCGCGGTGAAAAAGGTGCCGGCCGGCAGGGTCGCCACATATCAACAGATCGCCACGGTGGTGTCCACGCCGCGCGCGGCCCGCGCCGTGGGATGGGCGCTCAAGGCACTTCCGGACATGCACGGCGTGCCGTGGCAGCGGGTTATCAATTCGCGCGGCATGATTTCCATTGAGAACCTCCGCGCGCCCAAGACCGTGCAAGCAAAACTGCTCCGCGCGGAAGGCGTGGAGGTAGAGGAACGGAACGGCAATTACTTCGTAGACCTTGAAAAATATCTCTGGCGTCCGTACGGAAAATAGATGAGGGTCCATAGTTAAGTGGGCGCAAGACAACTGCTTGTCTTGCGCGGGCGATTCAGGCGAGCGTCCCGCGAGCCGTAAAGAATCGCCCCGGGTTTTGCCGAGGGGGCAAAACAACGCCGCATTCGCGTTCAATCAGTATTCAATAATTTTGGTGGGCCCGTAGTTCAGTGGTAAAACGCCGCATTCGCATTGCGGAGGCAGGGGTTCGATTCCCCTCGGGTCCACTGGCCTACCAAAATTATTGAACCATAAGAGGCGGGAGTTCGATTCTCCCTGGGTTCATATGGGCATTATCCGCAAAAAAGTGTGGCCGGAATATTTTGAGGAGATTATCTCCGGCAAGAAAAAGGTGGAATTGCGCCTTGCCGATTTTGACGTGAGCGAGGGCGATACTTTGATTTTGGAGGAATGGGATAAGGATAAGAAAGAATACACCGGAAGAAAGGTTGAAGTTGTCGCCACCTACATTTTCAGAACCAAAGGCCAGACATTTTGGCCACAGGAAGAAGTGGACACATACGGATTTCAGATCATTCAGTTTGAGCGAAAAGGCGATTCCGTC
>JBBTVQ010000052.1:0-3034 GCA_038063095.1 Patescibacteria group bacterium | reverse complement strand
AAGAGTGGGGACAACGGGTCATAAGATTACAGCTTAGGATATGCTCCGCCAACGCCGCCCGGCCTCCAGCCGCGGCGGCTTTTCTTTATATAAAATCATACAGGGATCCGATCCCTGTATGATTGAAAAAGGCAAGGGTGGCGTTTCCTTGCCTTGGTTGCTCCTGCCCGGAAGTGCTGCTGTCGGGCTGAAATTATTGCGCCGCTACTCCTCTTTGCTGCCAGATTGGGGCATAGGAGCGAAACTCTTGACTTTTTTCCGGCGTTGGATACAATGGTTAGCACTCATAGGTCGCGAGTGCTAAACGCTAACCGAAGATAAAAGCAAAAGGATAACAGATAAGCCCGCATCTTTTTATCCTTTATCTTTTATCCTTTATCTTTTATGAAAATAAGTCCATTGGGAGATCGCGTGTTGATTGAGCCCGACAAGAAAGAGGCGGGCAAAACCAAGGCGGGGATTTACCTGCCTGAGACCGCGGACAAAGAGCGGCCTGAGCAGGGCCGGGTGGTGGCCGTGGGGCCCGGCCGCGTAAACGACGAGGGCAAGCGCATCCCCATGCACGTCAAAAAAGGGGATACGGTGCTTTTCACGAAGTACGGCCCCAACGAAATAAAGGTTGACGAAAAAGAGTATCTGATCGCGCGGGAGGAAGACATCCTCGCCATCATCGGCTGATGCCGATGATGGCGAAAATAAAAAGTAAAAATGAAAAATACAAAATGACAATGAAATATTGAAAATATATGCGCCTGCGGGCGCATACCAAACTTTTTCATTTTTCATTTTGATTTTTTCATTTGAGCGAAGCGACTATGGCCAAACAAATCATTTTCGACGAAAAAGCGCGCCACGCGATGCAGCGGGGCGTCACGGTGCTCGCCAACGCCGTCAAGCTCACGCTGGGCCCCCGGGGCCGCAATGTGGTGCTGGACAAGAGCTTTGGGGCGCCGCAGATCACCAATGACGGTGTTACCATCGCGAAAGAAATAGAATTAGAAGACAAGTTTGAAAACATGGGCGCCGAGCTCGTGAAAGAAGTCGCGTCCAAGACCAACGACGCGGTGGGCGACGGCACGACGACCGCCGTGGTGCTCGCCGCGGCCCTCATCCGTGAGGGGATGAAATACGCGTCCGCCGGGGTGAACGCCGTAGGCCTCCGGATGGCGCTGGAGGAGGCGTGCCAAGAGATCGTGAAGGAACTGCAGAAGATCGCAAAGCCCATCAAGGAAAAAGAAGAGATAGCGCAGGTGGCCACGATCTCCGCCGAATCCGAGGCGCTCGGCAAAATCATCGCGGAAGCGATTGAGAAAGTCGGCAAGGACGGGGCGGTCACCGTGGAGGAATCGCAGGGCATCGGCATTGAGAAAGAAGTCGTGGAAGGCATGCAGTTTGACCGCGGCTACGTCTCGCCCTATATGATCACCAACGCCGAGCGGATGGAGGCCGTGATCGAGGATCCGTATATTTTACTGACGGACAAAAAGATCTCTTCCATCCAGACCATTTTGCCGATGCTGGAGAAGCAGGCGCGCACCGGCAAGAAAGAACTCGTCATCATCGCGGAAGACGTGGACGGGGACGCCTTGGCCACGCTCGTGGTGAACCGCCTGCGGGGCGCCTTCAATGCGTTGGCCGTCAAAGCCCCGGGATTTGGGGACCGGAGAAAGGAGATGCTGGAAGACATTGCGGTACTCACCGGCGCCAAAGTGATCTCGGAAGAGGTGGGGCTCAAGTTGGAAAATACCGAGATTGAAATGCTGGGGAGGGCGCGGCGCGTGGTTGCCGACAAGGACAACACCACGATTGTGGGCGGCAAGGGCAAGAAAGACGACATTGAAAAGCGCGTGGCGCAGATCCGCGTGCAGAAGGAGAAGTCCACGTCGGAGTATGACAAGGAAAAATTGCAGGAGCGACTGGCAAAGCTCTCCGGCGGGGTCGCGGTCATCAAAGTGGGCGCTGCCACCGAGACGGAGATGAAGTACATCAAGTTGAAAATTGAGGACGCGGTGGCTGCGACCAAAGCCGCGCTCGCCGAAGGCATCGTGCCCGGCGGCGGCACCGCGCTCTTCAAGGCCGCGGCGGTGCTCTCGGACCGCTGGATGCGGCGCGCGGAGAGCGCCGGCGAGCGCGCCAGCCCGGAGCACCAGGCCGCGTATACCATTTTACTCAACGCCCTGGAGGAGCCGCTGGCGCAGATTGCGGCAAACGCCGGCAAGCGCACCGGAGAAATCACGTCCAAGGTCAAAGATCGGATCACCACGGAGGGCAAGCCAAACGCGGGCTATGACGCGCGCCGCGACCAGATTGTCAACGACATGGTCAAGGAAGGTATCATTGATCCTGTGAAGGTGACGCGAGCCGCCTTGGAAAACGCGGTGTCGGTGGCCGCCATGTTTCTCACGACCGAGGCCGCGATCACGGAGCTTCCGAAAAAAGAAGAAAAGCAGGCCCCCGCCATGCCGCACGAGGATTACTAACGGCTGTTTGAAGTCCGACTTCAAACACAAATAAGCGCGCATACGCGCAAAAATCCCCCGACGGCGCGTCGGGGGATTTTTGTATCTGATTTTTGTATCTCAGGACGCCATGTATTTTTCTCAAACGGTGTTTACTGCAAACACTCTGTTCGATCGAACAGAGTGTTTGCAGTGGTTTGAGTATGCATCTGTGGATTGTGCGATGCGCGCAGCGACGAGTATAATGCGGGTATGCAGATTCCATCGCTTTCGGCAAAATCCCTGCAGAGCGCCTCGGCGTTCTTGTCTAATCCCACGTGGGATGTGCTGCTCGTCATGGTGCTCGTCGGCGGCACGCTCTTCTGGGCGTTTTTGGCGGGTAGGCGCAAGATCGTCTCCACGATCATGGTCACATACGTGGCGCTGGCCATTTTCCCCGCGATTCCCGTGTCGCGTTTTACGGCGCTCTTGGGCCTCCGCGATCCCCTCGCGGGAACCATCGGCATTTTTCTTGTTCTCTTTCTCGTCATGGTCTGGCTCCTGGGCGCAAGGCGCGCGCGGCCCTTTGCGCGGGG
>JBBTVQ010000051.1:0-4202 GCA_038063095.1 Patescibacteria group bacterium | reverse complement strand
TTGCCATTGCGGGTGGAAATAGTGCTTGTTTGCCATCTTCATACATCCACCTTGTCAAAGTTTTAAATCTATCAAGTTGTGATCGCTCTTCTTCGTTCATCTGTGTTTCTTTCTGACCCTGCGTACGAGTACGAGGCAGCGGTTTTATTAGTATGGCGGAGGCGGGAGGATTCGGTCGCAACTCTCGTCGGCTTCCGCCTCCTCGGTCGCGACCCGATATGCATCACCTGCGTGATGCATATCCCGCTCGCCCCATTTTGTCATGTCGTCGCAAGCGACGACAAAATGGAATCCGGCGAGCGGAATACCACTCGCGGTTTTGCTCGCCCGTAGCTCGCAAAACATCGCTCCGGCCTTCAAATCCTCACGCAATGCGCGCAGGCGCATTGCTCCGCCTCCTCACTCGCTGACGCTCGTTCGGAGGCGGGAGGATTCGAACCTCCGATGCCCGTGAGGGCATACCGCATTTCGAGTGCGGCGCGTTCAACCGCTCTGCCACGCCTCCCCGCTCTCTATACCTGAACAGAGTATACCATTTTTTGCGGCTGATTTCAATTTTGGGGTGTGTATATGACATCCGCCCAGACGGGCGTGTGGTCGGAGCCGCGGATGTGGGGGAGCGCCTCAATCGCGAGTATGTCTGCGTGGCGCGTGGCAATCCAGTCAAGCTGTTTTTTGGCGCCCAGCATCCGCCACGAGTAGGGGAGGATCTCGGGCGCTACAAATCCGGCGCCGCGGAGCATCGCGCCGAAGCGCGCCACTTCTTTTTTGGTCTTGGTGTTGAAGTCGCCGGCGAGGACCAGGGGTACCGCGGGATGCCGTTCGTTGAAAGAGGACACGATTGCCGCGATCTGCGCTCTGCGCGCCCCCGCGGACACGCTAGACAGATGCGTGTTGGCAATGCGCCACCGGATGCCTTTGTGCATGATCTGTGCCATCTGGACGATGCGGGGATGGCGCGCGGCAGAGCGGGGGAGGATCAGGGTTGTGTTTTCTTCCGACACGTCGCGCGAGAGTATGGCCAAGCCCATCTGGCGCGCGCCGTACTCACGGCGGAGAGAAAACGACACGCGCATATCCAGCGTTTCCGCGAGGTCGCGGGCGAAGTTGCGCTTTTTTCCGATGAGCACTTCCTGGAGGCAGATGACGTCCGGATTGAGTTCCCGGAAATGCGCAAAAACGCTGCGGGACAAGCGCGTATGCCGCAGGGCGTAGAAGATGTTAAATGATATGATGCGTAGCGTCTTTGACGGCATAGGAGGTATGATGAGTCCTGCAAACACTCTGTTCGATCGAACAGAGTGTTTGCAGCAAGAATTTGCAGCAAGAACTTGATACGCGGCGTATGGGCGCTCAAGGGATCGAACCTTGGACCTACTCGGTGTAAACGAGTCGCTCTGCCACTGAGCTAAGCGCCCTTGACTTGATATGTGGCTTTACAACCACGCCCGAACTTACTTTATCAAAAATTTCTGAACTGCGGAAGCCCGCCGCCAGTCACCGCTCTGTGACGGCCTGCCTCGTAGAAAAACTTTCTTTTCCTTTTTAGATAACCTCTATATCTCCTTACCGCCGTACAGTTCCCGCAGGCGTGCATAATTTCTCTTTTCATGATAATATAAATTAGGGGAAGCACATTGACAATTTGGCAACGAGGTGGAGTATGGATCACGGTCAGAGTGATGAGCAGACGAAGATACCCTTGTCAGAAAATAACCACGTCAAGCCAGAAAGAATCGTGGTGTTTGGCGTAAACGGCGATTTGGGAGGAAAATTGTCGGAATTTTATAGACATGCGACAAGGATGGGCGGTGTTGAAGTTTATGGAGTGGATATTGTCCCGGAAGATGAATTCAAGCCCGAGTTTACGGGATTTAAGGCCTACTACAACATCCATGACTGGGCTGCCAAAGAGGAGTTCTTCAAGATTGGACAAGCTCAACCCTTTGATCTTGGCTATGATGGAGCATGGCCGAGCGTCCGTATATTCAATCTATGCCAGTTCCATCGGCTTTGCCGGTATATGATCTCAACCAAGCCGGTGGTGCCCATCAAGCATTACGCGACTTTTGAAAGCCTGGTCGGGTTTGATGCCGCTATTGAAGATCCTGACCAGCAGGCCTTGATGGGCGTCCATGGTTACGAAGATCTCATTGCGAAGACAGCCGGTCACGATCACTACCTCAATAAGCCAGCGGTGAGCGCGGTGTTGAATAATCTGTCCAAACTCCATTCTCAATTCGGGAGATTCTTCCGGGTGACCATCTTCATCACCGAACAGCGGGACGTCAACCACAAAGAGGAGCAAAAGCGCATCCGGGCTCTCGATGAAGGCATGATCCCTGACCTTGATACGCATGGCGTTATGTTCATCCAACGTTTGACGCCGGTGGGCCTTATCTGGCAAGACAGCGGGGGCAACTACATCAAACGTCAGTGGCGGCGCATACTGCCCATCGCCTGTGTCCGTGCCCAGATGAAAAACGCGATGTGTGAGTCAGATACGGCGTGTATTGCGGAGTATGAGGTCCAGGAAAAACTCATCATCGTGGATGACCAAGAGGGCACCCCAAGAAAAGGGGCCGTGCTGAGGCCGTCTTCCTTCCACGTCCTCGTGGTCTGCGGAAAAGGGTTTCGTGTTGAAAACTATACAGACCGCGATCTCAAGGCGATAGAAATCGCCTTTCAAGGGCAAGGTCAATCAACCGGGATCATTGATCTGGGGACAAACCAGGTCAATCAGATGCTCGCATCTGTCTTGGGTCCGGATGTGCCCGGTCCGGAACTACGCGTCCACGGAGGAATAAACCTGCCCATGACTGTACTGGCAGACAACTGGCAGGATTTCTCCTCCCCTCGCAGTAGCATTCGGGAAAGGGACTTTCAGTCAGTCAACCTGCTTTTTGAAAATATGACATTGCTCAAGGGGACTATGGAGCTCACGCGTTCAACCGGATTTCCGGCCTATGACAGCCAGGAACTCGTGCATCACTTCCTGAGCACTCATGTCAAAGCTGGCAACGGATTCCGCTTCTTCAGCGAGCGGGGCAGCGAGTCGCACACCGCAGAAGCGCCCATGCATCTTATGCTGGGCAGGCCGCCGGAAATGCGTATATTTTAACTCCTCAGTAAGGATATAAAAGGAGAACAGTGCAAGGTCAAAAGATCTTGCATTGTTTTAATTGCGAGTACAGATTTGGTGGACGCGCCCCGATTCGAACGGGGGACCTCGTCGATGTCAACGACGCGCTCTAACCAGCTGAGCTACGCGTCCAAAAGCGGGGCTGCCTTGAGCTAACCGCATTTTTTATTTCTTCTTCAATTCTTCAAGCGCGCGCAGGGCGTAACATCGGATGGTCTCATCCACTCCCTCGGCGTTCTCTTCCAATTCCTCGCGAGTGAACCATTTACACTCGTCGCTTTTCTCATGAGTAGCCGGTACCGCCGTCTTGTCCGTATTCGCGCGGGCAAAGTAGGTAAGCGTAACGTGCTCGTGCGTAGGGTTCACGCGGTGCCGGTTGAGGAATTGCGGCGGGATCAATTCATGATAATCCGATTCTTCTCTTGTGAATGGCCGGCGGCTGTCAGCGAGTACAACCTCCAGCCCCACCTCTTCTTTTACTTCCCGCACCGCGGCCTGATTTGGGTCCTCGTCCAATTCAATGTGCCCGCCCACCGAGAGCCACATCTTGTATTTGTCATGCATCCGCAGTAGCACCCGGTTTTTATACACAACAAACACCTCAACCGTAAAATCAATATGGTCGTGGATGTGAGGCATGGATATCACGATTCGCGGCACTCGTATCACGATACAATGGACCTTGCGTATGCATTGTGCAGCGCATATACTTTGAGTGTACTCCTCACCGTACATTTTTCAAGTATGATACGCACGATCACATTGCACCCTTCCCGCATCGGCTGTCCGTCCATCCCGGGCACCATGAAGGGAATCGTAATGTCGTTCCCTGGGGTCTCGGACGTGAAAATCCGATACGAAGACCGCTCCATTGACGTCGTATTTGACGACGAGAGAGTGAGCAAGGAAAAAATCAAAGAAACCATCGGCAGCGAAATGGGTCTCGCGATGGTGGAAGGCGAACCGGGAGCGAAGAGAGAAGGGGGAGCCGCCGAGACCTGCCCTATGTGACGGTTGGAACAAGCCGGTTGTATTTTTGTTGCGCCGGGGATATAGAGTG
>JBBTVQ010000050.1:0-11167 GCA_038063095.1 Patescibacteria group bacterium | reverse complement strand
CACAAGCTCCTGTGTTACCACTACACCACGACCGCCGCGACACATCTTGAGTATAACCATCCACCGTGTACTTGACAAGTTATTATGATGCGAGTAGCATATTGGCATAGCCGTTGAAAATATATGGGACTCAATTCCCGACAGAAAGAAGTATTGGCAGAAAAGTTTGCTGACTTGGGAAATATCGCTCTCGGATCTTTGGTATTCGGTTATGTCTTGAAGTCCGAGGTGTTGAATGAATTGTCCCTTTTGATCGGCTTAGGTATTGCATTCGTCACCTACATCATGGCGATGTCATTACAAAAATAAGACCAACATTATGTTCGAAAATATATTGCAACAGATTACTACCCCATTGAATCTGTTTCTCCTTGGGATATTGGCGATGGTTTTAGTTTTCGGAACGCTCGGCTTGATCGGCAAGAAGCGATAACATGCAATACCGCTCGGCAAAAAGACATCATCATACATTCATCCTCTCGCGGGAGAGGGTTGTGTTGATGCTGTCTTTTCTTGTTAGCGATTAGCGGTTAGCAGTCGGCGATTGCGTACGCAGCATCAAAATAACCCCCTCTCGCAGAGGGGTTTTGTTCTTTTGCGAGCGGGAGTTTCGCTTTGCGAAACTCACGAATGTTCTTTCCTTAAGAAACGGAGGGGTCAAGATGTTAGTATTGCGGGTCGGCATACCGACGAACGAAAAAGTGTACGCGGCAACGGAACGGTTGATGATTGATGCGGGATATGAAATACCGCGATCGCCGAAGCGCTTTTTCACGAATCAGGACTTCGCGTATCAAACGGGTGTGCAATTTGTCTTTGCGCGGGTGAGCGAACTTGCGCGGCTTGTCGCAATCGGCAAACTGGACTCAGCGTTCGTGACCAAGGACTGGTGGGAGGACTGTAAAGACGGATTCTTCTGCTGGAAATATTTCGGCAAATCTTCTGCGAAGATTTATGCCGAATTTCCAGCATATTGCCAATGTGAGGTATCGTTTGTATCGAAAGCACATTGGCTTGCGAGCGGAATCGCTCAGGGCGGCATCGTAAGCGCGCTCGTTGCTTTCACCGGCATAATGAAACGCAAGCCGCTGATTGTCACACGCTTCCCGCGCCTGGTCGACAAATTCTTCACGACCAAGAGCCTCATTTCACTACTCCACGAAGAATTTCGGGGAGAGAAGTGGGTCGAGGGACTACATCCTGAAGTCGCGCTGGTCAATGGAAGCGAAGAATTGTATACGCTCCTTGAGGTGGCTGACTTTGCGGTTGTGCAGATAGAGACGGGCGAGACCATCGCCAATCACTCGCTCAATATGATTGAGCGGATCTTACCCTCGCACTTGATCCTGGTCGGAAACGATCATCCGGATCTGCCGATCTTCGCGTTGAATGTCCTCTCCGCGTACATGAACCTCCGTTAGTATCAACCTAGGGAAGCGCGCAAGCACGTTTCCCTAGGTCTCTCAAATACGATAAACTCAACAATAGATATGGCTGACAAGGACAACAAAACAAAACGCATCAAACCCGATCTGCCGGGCGGGTTTCGGGATTATGGGCCGCGTGAGGCGCGGATGAAGCAGTGGATTTTGGATACGGCGCGGATGACCTTTGAGTCGTTCGGTTTTGAACCGTTGGAGACCAGCGCGGTGCAGAGGACCGAGGTACTCACCGGCGGCGAATTGGATGCGCAGAAAATTATTTTCAACCTATCCTCTTCCGCTGTTTTCGGAGATGACACCTCCGAAAAAATCGCGGAAAAAGGCAAACTTTCACTTCGCTTTGACCTGACCGTACCTCTCGCGCGATTTGTGGCAGGCAACCCCGACATCCCGCGACCCTTCAAACGCTACGAGATCGGGCGCGTATGGCGGGGCGAGCGCCAGCAGGCCGGACGATACCGCGAGTTTACGCAGGCGGACGCGGACATCGTGGGCAGCGCCTCTGCGGCGGCGGACGCCGAGATCATTGCGCTCGTCTATACCACGCTCAAAAATCTCGGTATTCAAAACTTTATCATCACCATCAATGACCGGAAAGAGTTGGACGCACTCCCCTCTTTTGCCGGATTCCCCACGGAAAAACAATGGGAGGTACTGCGGATTATTGACAAAAAAGACAAGATCGGCGCGGCGGGCGCGGCAGAAGAACTGCAAAAAGAATTCGGAAAAGAATCCTCGGAAAAAATCATGGCGTTCCTCACGGCTCCGGTTGCCGCCGCCGGGACGCTTGCGGAAATTGCCGAGATGCTGGATGCCATGGGTATTGACCGCAAATACTGGCGGACTGACCGCGCGCTCGTGCGCGGCCTCTCGTATTATACGGGCCCTGTGTTCGAAACCATCCTCACCGAGGCGCCGGAAATCGGCTCGGTCTTCGGTGGCGGCAGATACGACGACCTCGTGATGTCCTTTACCGGACAAGAAGTACCGGCAGTCGGGGTGTCTCTCGGCGTGGATCGCCTCATTGCAGGGCTTGAACGGATGGACGCGACGCCAAAGGTGCGGTCCGCGACGCCGCAAGTCCTCATCCTCAACCTCCTCCCGGAGGAAAAAAAAGAATATCTTGCCATGGCAGCGGAACTCCGCGCCGCTGGCATTGCGGCAAGCGTGTATCTCGGCAGTGATGCATCGCTGCAGGGACAACTTGCCTATGCTATCAAGAAAGGGGTATCGTATATCGTGATCATCGGTGAAGAGGAAAAAAAGAAGGGCGTCGTCGCCGTCAAAAACCTCGCCACCCGCGAGCAGGAAGAAATCCCGCGGGAGAAATTGATCGCATATTTCAAGCCCTCGTAGTTCAATGGATAGAACTGCGGCGTTCTAAGCCGCGTATGGGGGTTCGATTCCCTCCGAGGGCGTATGATATAATAAGAATACCTCCGCTTTTCACGGAGGTATTCTTATGTAGTCAGATTGCCAAACTCTTCCGCAATTGCTACGATGTCCTGTTGTGCTTCCCATTTCTTCATAAACGCGCCACGAATTTTGTCTCTTATCTTCTCTCGCTCTTTTTTATCTTTGGCAACCGGCAAGTATAATTCTTCCCAACGCCGACCAATATTTGGAAGCGTTGTATCTATCAGCACTTTATTACCGAGTTGCTTTTGCGTCAGTTCGTGCGAGAAAAGATAGAGCAGATAAAAAGCGTCAATTCCGTATTGATTGTCCTCTTTGAGAACCCGGAACACATGGATTTCGCGCGTGAGAAGCACTTTGGTATCAAACCGAGAAACCAACGCAACGCTACCAATGCGATAACTCCCGCGCCGCACAAATAGGACATCCTTTACTTGTAAATCAACGCCGTTTGCTTTTTTCTCGTTATACACATGTTCAGGAATGAGAGATGTCGGATTGCGGTATATGCTCCAATTTACGATATCAGCCACGCGAACATACGGGATAGTACCCTTTCCTTTGAACTTTCCGGCGGGCGAGCCGTGGCCTGGGAAGTCGGCGATGATGCTTTGGTCAATCAATTCTTTAACCTGCACAAATCTCGAACCTTGATTTTCTGCTTCGCGTCTTAATTCCTCAATGCGCTTATTCCAGTAATAGCGCGGAACATAAACATCGTTCTTGATATCTGCTGCGTCCACTGCAAAAACATTCTTATTATCTTTGTCGGCGGGATTGTATAATTCTTCACGAATAATTTGTGTATCGTCCCAAACTTCATTAGTAAACTCGTGTTTTGTCTTATCATAGCGATGAAGCGGCCTGCCGTTGTGGTCATGCCCGATTTCCTCAGCTACGGCCATAATAATTTTTTCTTGTTGTCTTCTTCCTTTTTCCAAAATAAGCAACAAGGTTTTTGCGTTGTTGTACGGACGAAAAGTATTGTGGGCCAAGTCAATGACCGCGATAAAATTATTGTCCTTTTTCATATAATCGAGGACGTAACGAACATTTGGGGCATGAAAATAAGTTTCCGGTAGAACGATTGCCAACTTGCCGCCGTCTTTGAGTAGTTGTAAGCAACGCTCAATAAAAAGGACTTGCGGCTCTGTTTCTTTTGGCGTCTCCGTCTTTTTCCAAGCATTGCCCTCTCTTTTCCAAACATGCCCCAAATCAAAATACTTTGCGTCTTCCTCCAAAACAGGGATTTTCTTTCCAAATGGAGGGTTGGTCAACACGACGTCAAATTGCTTGAATGTATCATGTTCAGTAACGAATAATTCGCTGGCGCGCCCTTCAAAATCTCCTGCGGCGTGCAAGGTATTTTGCTGAACAATGCCCCCGCGGCCATCGCCAATAATAGCCATGTATGCTTTTGCAATTTTCACCAAATCAATCTCTTTGTCTATGCCAAAAAAGTTTTTCTCAGCAATCTCCCTTTTCAAAACTTCAAGATTTGGCGCGCCCGCGTATTTTTTGCTCCCATCCATAACTTTCCAAATGTGTTCAAGCGCATAAATCAAAAAGCCGCCACTGCCGCAAGCGGGGTCAACAACCTTTTGCCCCGGTTGCGGATCAATAATTTGTATTGCGGTTTTTACAACTTCGCGCGGCGTAAAAAACTCTCCTTTTTCGCCAACAAGCTTACTCTCGGCAAAAACCTCGAAAGCGTCGCCCACAACGTCCTTGTCGGTTTTGAGCAAGCTAAATTGTTCTAACTCGCCTACAACATAGGCAATCGATTTGTCGTCAAGTTTTATTTCTTCGTTTTTATCAAAAACCCCGTCTGCTACGAGTTCGCGTTTTACTTCTACAAATAAATCTTTTACGCGCCTGCTAACTTCTTTTGGATTTTCCTCAAAACCGACTCTAAACTTTGGAAGTGCGCTTTGTTCATATCGTTCATCCCAAATCTTGCAGAATATCAATCGTATCATTTCATTACCCAGCTTCTCGCGTCTGCTGATGTTGGTATTTGAGTAAAGAGTGTTCAGCAAACGGCGGAAAATGAGTCTTAAGTTGCTCGCTGGTTTTAGTTTACCCTTGGAGATACTGCCGATGTCCTCAAAAGTTTCTCCGTTTTTTGGGATTTGATAAACGAAACCAGTTTTTATCTCTCCGGTTGTAGGATTTCGGTACAGATATTCAATTTCGGTCCCGTTGGTCCATACTCCCCAATGAGCAGAAGAGGCGGACATATAACTCATCAGTTGTTTTACGCCCTCCTTTCGCGTGGGGCGTTTTGTTTCTACGATGCCGAGGATATTTTCATTTTGATTTCTTTTGTTTTTGTCATCCGTTTTATAGACGACGATGTCCGCTCTTTCGCTCTTATTTTTCAATGAGCTTTTTTCGCCTCGCTGGATAGAAACTTCAATATCCATACGCTCTTTAGCGTAATCGTAATCATCAAATAAAACTTTTTCGTATTCTTGACGAACTTTTTCCTCTGGTTTGCGAAAATCAACAACCTTACCAGTTGCCCAATCACGGATATATCCTTCTTTGAGTGGTCCGTTTGTCATAATTATTTCCCATTCATTCAAGAATACAGCATCTCTCATTCTCCGCCAAGAAGTGCCTCAAGTTTTTCTGCGCGGGAGTCCAGGAGGCGGAGCGCCTCGTCAATTTCCAGTTCCGTGAGCATGGCTTTGCGCTCTACCCTGTGCGCGGGCGCGGACGCGCGCATCTGCGAGGAATAAAATACATAGCCGTCAATCACGGCAAGGCATACCGCCGCAACGCCCAAAAGTACGATGAGGCCGAAGACCGCATCGCTCCGCCGGCGCATAAGGTCGGGGTGTGCGAGAAACGGCGGAAGGATTTTTGCAATGCGCGACATATCCATATCTATGCAATCTAAGTTCGGTGAATAACAGATCCCGGCGCTGTGCCGTTTACATCCCAAACTAATCCTCGCGTACGCGGGGATTAGTTTGGGATGTAAACGAACGCCCTGAATACGACCGTATTCACCAAACTCCAATCTATGCGCTATCGGACCCCCACGTGCAGCGCCAGCACCAGCCGCGCAGACGGCCCCTGTGGGCGACCTCCGGCAGAACCCTCGGACGCCTGACTTTGAAACACCATCTCCTCCATATCAATGCGATAAGGCAAGAGCTCCAGTGCCGCGATAAACCGGAGGAGACCCCTCTCTTCGCCCTCCACCGTCAACTGGAAACGGAGCGCCTGCTCCCTACTCCCCCCCTCGTCTATGTCCAGCGCCACCGTATTCCCTGTCCGGGCCGCGGCATGCTCCGCCGCCTCAATGAAGGCCAGGGGGTTTTTACGATCCGCGAAAAACCGTCTGATGCGCGTGGAATCCTCCTCGCGTTTACGGAGCAGTCCTTCGGATACCCGTGCCAGTCGGCGCTCTTCCCCGACCTCCGCAATTTTTATCTGCAACTCGCGGCGCGCTGCGTCTCCCCGCCGGATTTCCGACACTACGTATCCAAAACCCAACACCGCGAGCAAAAGTACCGCGGAAGCCGCCGCGCCCACGATCGCCAGTTTGTACTGGGCGCTCACGCGCGCCATCCCCATCATCATAACCCGTATTCCTGTTTTAGTTTTCCCTGAACCGCAAATTGCACGTCGCGCTCGCGCGTGATGTTAGAGAGTGGGAACGTAATCTCATAGAAGTAGCTGGAAGCGCGCAGCGCCTCCTCAAACCGCAGGAGATCCGCGCGCGTTGCCGCGTATCCGGCGATCATCGCCTGTCCGTCGCGGCGGACGATGAACGAGCGCACGCGAATGCCGCTGCCCGGCGCCAAAAAGCGCTCCACGAGCGCCGAGGCGCGGGGTGCTTGGGCGCCGTAGGCACCAATCTCTCCGATGACTGAACGGACATCGCGCATCCGCGCGATCGCCTCCCCGGCCTCTCCGCGATGCAGCGCCGCCTCTTCCAATGCGAGCGAGCGCGCGAGCTCCTCGGCGCCGAGGCGCGTCAACAAGAGAGCCGGTATGAGCAGCACCAACGCGACCCCGAAGATGCCGAGTGTCGCCAGCGCAAAAAACGCCGTCATCCGCCGCGCTTCCTCCAGACGGACGGCCTTTTTTTCAGATGCGGGAAGAAGATCTATGGAAAACATAATCGCTGTCGCTCAAATGAAAAAATTAAAATGAAAAATTGCGGTATCCCGCCGCGGCGGGATCATTTTTAATTTTTGATTTTCGTTTTTCATTTTTCAATTTGCCCCCGGCGCGCCAACCCGATTGCCGCGGCAAACGCCAACGATTCGTTTTTGGGGATTTCTGGTATGGGGTATGGAGTGGCACGTTCCATCCCGTGAAAAGGGTCCGCGGCAGACACTGGGATGCGGATGCGGGACGCAAGATACGTATCCAGGCCGGGGAGATTGGCGTCTCCGCCGGAGAGCAGCATTCGTTTGATGTCGCGACTCCCGCCGTGGATGTGCGCAATATGATCTTCATAATACGCGATCGTGCGGGCGAGTTCACCTGCCAGCATATCCGCAAGGGGCGAGAGCGAGGCAAAGAGTTTCCCTTCATGCGCGTCGCGCGCCAACCCCTGTTCTTTTTTGATGCTGACCGCCTCCTCCGCGCTCACGCCAAGGGCGCCCGCAATCGCCTGCTCCAGCGCCCTGCCGCCTACCGGCACCGTGACAGTATAGAGCACCGATCCCGCGGCAGAGACCGCGATGCTCGTGCGATTGCGCCCCATGTCCACGACGATCGCACCCTCCGGGCTTTTGTCCGACATTGAATGTTGAACAAGACGCTCATACGCGGGTGCTACCCCCAGGGCCGCGCGCGCAATGGCCTGCGACTCCAGCTCCAGCGCCACGGGCTGGAACCCCGCTTCCTTGAGCGCGCGGACGTACGAGTCCACGACTCCTTTGGGGTATGCGGTAATCACAACGTCCCGATGATCAACACCCTGTATCAGCGGTTCAATCACTTGATAGTCGTACGCCAGGTCCTCGGCGGGCAACGGGATCTGGCCTTCAATCTGCCACCGGAGTGCCGCGGCAATCTCCTCCGGTTTGACGTTCGGCACCTGCACCAGTCGCAAAAAGCTCTTCTCCTCCGGCAGAGACGCCGCCGCACCCATGAGCCGCCAGCGGCTGCCGAGGAGTGCGCGCACCTCGCGCAATGCCGCAATAAAGTCCAGCATGCGCTCAATGCGTCCCTCCACGATGATGCCTTCCGCAACGGCGTGCTCCCCAAACGACTCAATCACTCCCCTGCGGACCGGAGAGAACTTCACGTATTTTATGCTGCGGTCGGAAATATCCAACCCCGCCACCGGCAGCCGGATGAACCGATCCGCCCATTGGACAACGCGTTCCCGTATCATCGCTGACATTATACCATAACCGGCGTCAAAAATAACCGGCGTCAAAAAAGGGTCCTACCCTTCCATACCCATAACGAAGAAAGTGCGCAAAAGTGGCTTACATAAGGGCTGATCCATCATTTTCAGCCCGCCCGGGGAACTGCGCCTGCGCCAGAAGGGTGATCGCCGCTTCATAACGGTGAAGGGCGACGGCGCCCTCTCCCGCGATGAGTGGGAGCAGGAGCGAAGAATGTATTTCTACCGCTCCTGCCCTTATTCAAGTTCGTCACCGTGCAAAGGCATGAAGTTGGTGAGCTCGAATGAGGGAAAGTTCTCCGCAATGCAAAAAGCACATCAATAATTCCCCCGGAGGGCGGTGGTGGTAATAAGCGTGGCGGAGGCGGGGAAGCGGGCGCCCGTAGCGTCCACGCGGAGGGTCACGCGCACCGCCTCGCGGCCCAAGGCCTGGGCCACTCGTTCAAATTTCAATATTGTCACGCGCACCGACCCGGCCGAGAGCGCCCGATCCCCGACTCCTTCTTCCCGCAGATACACAATGCCGTTATCCGACCAAACGTCGGCGTATGTCATGGTGTGCCAGGGCGTGGACGTCGCGGAGGTGATGAGCGAGAGTTGTCCCGCGTCCGCGTCAAATCGCGACGTGGGGCGGTACGGCGCCGCTGCGGACGCGATGTGGGACGAGAGCGTGGCAGTGATGGAGCGCGCGTTGGAGAGGACTTCGCGTTCGGCCCGCGCGCGAGCATACGTAGTGACGAGATAGACCAGGGAGTTCGCCACAAACACCGCCACCACGCCCAAGAGCGCCACATACACCACGGCTTCAATCAGTGAAAAGCCCCTCCTCAATGAAAAATGAAAAATGAAAAATGAAAAATTGTGGTATCCCGCCGCGGCGGGATCATTTTTAATTTTTATTTGTCGTTTTTCATTTTTCATTTTCAGTTTTTCATTTATCTATTGCATCGCATACACGCGGAATCCAAAATCATACTGATCCAGTACCTGCCCCTGGCCCGTGGAGAGAAGATAGCGGCGCGCCGCCCCGCCGCTATACGGCCCCTGGGCTCCTGACTGCAGATACTGCCAGCGGAGTGCCCCCGCGGACCCGGAAAACGGCACCGCGGAATCGGGAATGCTGCGGAGGCGCATGGTGTAGGATGTGGCCGCGGCAAGAGGCACGGGCCAGGGGAAAATAAAATCCACCCATGCGGGGCCTGCTTGCGCAATGGCAGTGCTGACCACGGTAGTAGATGTGCCGAGCGCCGGCACCGCGTCCGGCGCTGTTCTCAATTCCAAGTATACGTTGGAGGGAGCCACGGTCGCGCGACGGAGGAACAGTGATACTTTCGTCACCTGAATGGCGGACGCCGGGGTCGTAAACGACTGCCCCGGATCGCCGGTGCCGGAATCATTGGCGGGAAAATTGATGAGGTCTCCGTCGTTCGTGGCGCCCTCGTACGATACCGAGATCGCCTCTGTCGGGCGCGGAATATATTGCTGAAAATCCGTGAGATAGGCCGCAAGTTCCACGGCGCGCGCGGTGGTGGTGGCGCGCGAGATAACTTTCAGAGTGCCCTGGTCCTCGCTGCCGGAAGACGCGATACGGTCAGACCCTTCGCGGCGCACTTTTTCAAATATCACAAACCGGCTGTAGGTATTGTTGACGAGACCCGGCGAGGTCGTGGAGAGCGTCCAGCGCCCGCCTGCCAACACGGGGTAGTACGGAAGGGAAGGATTTTGCACGCCGACCCGCCACGCCAGAGCCGCCCACGAGTCGTCGCGGAGCGACCGTGCTACTTCCAACCCTTCTTGGGCCAACAGCGTCATCTCCAGCGTCTCTTTTTCGTGCCGAAGAAGTTTGAGCGCAAAAGCGCCGGCCTGCGAAAACGCAAAGAGGGCGCCTGACACCATGGCGGTCACGATGACGATCTCAATCAATCCAAACCCTTTTCTGTATTTCGTATTTCGTATATGGTATCGCGTATTCATAGATCCTTAATTCGCTTCAGACCGTTGATCAGTTTATGAACCGAAACAGTTTGGTGAGCATTTTTCCTAAAGGCATCATCATTGGTATATCCAACGTCCCATGCAATGAGAAGCTGATTTTGAAGTTCTATGAGAGAGCCCTCTGCTCGTATATAATATTGGCGCTTATCCTTGGCGGTCGAGCGGCAGAATCCTTCTGCAATATTTGACGTAATTGAAACTGCCGCACGGCGCATTTGTGTTGATAGGCCGAATTGTTCTTTCATGGGAAATCTGTCAGTCGTGCTATAGATCGCAAGAACAAGTTTGTGTCCTTCTTTCCAGGCACGAAGATCAGTAAAGGAACGAATTTTATACCCGTTTTCCTGCTCTGTCATACACGATACTAAATACAAGATACTAGATACGCGCTATCACGGCTCGCTCATCACTCCCCCGTGTGCTCCCACGGTGATGGTGCGGCAGTCGGCCTCGTAGGTCGTGATGTCCCGTACCACCCCGTCGCCGCCGCGGATGGCGATTGCCGCTTTTTTGGTGTTTCTGCGGCAGTCGCGGTCAACGGAGAGCGCGGTGCTACCCGGCAAAAGCGTGAGCGCGTGCACGCGCATCACCTGCACTTCCCCGCCAACCGTAAACGTGAGTTCCCCGGAGTCGTATGCGGCGCGGGGGGCTGCGGGCGCCATGACTACCGTGCGCACATCCGCGGGATTGCTAAAGGTAAAAATCAGATCAGTCGCGTCGCCAACGCCCCAACTAAAGGTGTATGTCCGGTGCCGCGCATCCACAACCCTGGTACCCGCGGGCGCGGGCGCCATGCCGGTCTGGTACGCCCGCCCCGAGGAATCCACGGTGATGGCAAACGCCTGCGCGGCGGACTCGCGCACGCGGACGACCAAAGTACCCTGCTGGAGCGTGGCGCCTTCCACCCCGCTAAATATGACCTCCTGGCCGCCGC
>JBBTVQ010000049.1:0-13745 GCA_038063095.1 Patescibacteria group bacterium | reverse complement strand
GCGACCTCAAGCAATGACGCTTGAGGTCGTTTTGCGAAGTCCTTTCACTCTTCAGGAGGAAAAAACCATGTTCTATTCTGATGTGCAAGTGCAGGGTTCCATGGAAAACGACAAAAAGCGCTTCGGGTTTGTGTTGGGTCTTTCGGGGGTCATCGAAATCACGACTCCGAAGCCAGGAAACCTTGGCGATCTTTTGCTTGTGGAAGCACAGGCATGAGGGATCGCAGGCGGAGAAAATCTGGAAGCATCCAGAGAAAAGATCATCCGCCGCATGCAGTCATTTCCCGAAGGAGTTACCCTTGCGACTCTTTGGAGACCGAGAAAAATCGACGAGGAGAGTAAGCCAATTCCTGCGGGTTCGCAGTATGCGTTTCGCTGCGAATGGGACGGCAATCCCACGTCTTTGGGCACTTGGGACGCGCATACCGCCAATGGCTGGACTGACACCGTCCATTGCCCAGCTGGGAAAACGGGTTTCTTGGTTGGGGTAGGTGTAGTGCCGGAGTATCGGCGAGACCTTTTCCACCATAATCATCTTACTCCTACTTGCCCATGGGGTGGAGCACGGCGATTAGACAGACGAGGCGTACCGTATTGGACGAAACCCATGCGAATATCGGAATTGCTTATTGCCGTTACGCTCGATAATCTCTTCCAGCTTGGCGTGGAACAGATAATCGGAAACGCCCGTATCCCTGGATATCATCTCCGTCCGGGACTCACTGTTGAGGAGTATTGCCAACTCCGCCGTGGAGATGGAAAACTCCATGATCCAGTTCTGCGCTTCCATGAGCGTATGGGTGCGGAGATCCTGAAGCCAGTTCCTTATTCAATGGAGGATCCTGAATCCCGCAATGCGGGATGCTGGGTGATATACCGGCATCCGTTTGCTGGTTAACCTATCAGGGAGGGATGCACGCATCCCTCCCTGATCTCATTTTCTTAGCTTATGGCAAACGCTTTCAAAATAGAAAAAATAACATCTGATATTTATCTCATAACCGAGCCGTATTTCCGTGAGCACGCCAATCTCTTTGTGATGCAAGGATCGCCGTTTGATCTCTTAGTGGATGCCGGACTCGGACTTTGTGATTTGAACAAGTTTCTCTTGTCGCAGGGTTTCTCTCCGAAAGTGACGATCACGCACGGACATTTTGACCACATTGGCGGTCTTTCGCATTTTCCGGCTGATGACATCATTGTCTCTGAAAAATTAGCGGCAAACGTACGGAAAAGACATCTTTGGGGGCTTGACTTTCTCAAACCAGAATATTTTGATCCAAAACTTACCCATGAAATGATGGGGAAATCTCCTCTGGAGATAGGTTTGGATTTCGCTATCCGACCGCCAAAAGCGATACCATCCCAAACATCAGAAATAGACGTGGGGAAGCATTTGTTCTATATCATCTCGCTTCCCGGACACACCGACGATTCCGTTGTATTGTATGATCAAAAAAATGAAATTCTCATCACAGGCGATATGCTTTATGATGGTGAGATCTACGCGGATTTTCCGAACTCGGATAAAGCGGCGTTCAAACGTTCGCTGCACTATCTTAAGACCCTTGATTTTACACTTGTCCTGCCCGGTCACAATTCAATTCTCAATAGAGCGCAGGCCATGCGCGTGATTGAACGATGGGAGTCGCTTCTTTGAAACCATCCCTCGCGAGAATACCGTTGTTGACCTTCTCCGCAGGGTCTGCAATAATATACGAGTTATGCGCGTTTCCCTCTGGAGAAAATATACGAAGGCCGCCGTCATCGCCGCCTCTGTTTTTATTTTGGGCGCCGCTTTTTCCCTTGGCGTCTGGTACGGGTACGCCAACCGGCCGGCGGTGGAAAAAGTGCTCAATGTGGCGGGGCAGAAGCAGCCGCAGGAGTTTGCCGCAGCGGATTTCAATCTCTTCTGGGAGGTATGGTCGCACTTGGAGGATAAGTTCGTTGACCGCGGCAAGATCAACCGCGACCAGATGGTCTATGGCGCGATTGCGGGCCTCGCGCGCTCGCTCAAAGATCCGTATACTGAGTTCCTGCCGCCCGCCGAGTCCAAGCAGTTCCAAGAGGACATCAGGGGTGCCTTCGGCGGGATTGGAGCGGAGATAGGCATCCGGAAGGGCATCCTCACCGTTATAGCGCCCCTCAAAGGCAATCCAGCGGAGAAAGCCGGCATCAAGGCGGGTGATAAGATATTGAAAGTGGATGACACGGCGACTGTGGATTTGGCGTTGGATGAGGCGGTGCGGCTCATCCGTGGGGAGCCGGGTACCTCAGTGCGGCTCACGATTCTCCGCGACAGCGTGGAACGCGCCAAGGAATACACCATCACGCGCGACATCATCAAGGTGCAGATTGTCAGCACCGAGGCGAGACCCGACGGCATATTTGTCATCAAGCTCAATCACTTCACCGAGAGTGCCGCGTATGAATTTCGCAAAGCGGTGCAGGAATTTTTCAACTCGCACTCAAAAAAGATCATCCTGGACGTGCGCAACAACCCGGGCGGGTTTCTCACGGTCGCGGTGGACATTGCGAGTTGGTGGGTGCCCGCGGGTGAGACCGTGGTGCGCGAGCGGCACGCGGACGCGAGCGAGGAGATCTACCGCTCATCCGGATACGGCGTTCTCGCCGCTGTCCCCACGGTAATTTTGGTCAACGAAGGGTCGGCCTCGGCCTCCGAGATCGTCGCCGGGGCGCTCCGCGACCACAAGGCAATCCGGCTCGTGGGCGCCAAGACATTTGGCAAGGGCTCGGTGCAGGAAGTCGTGCAGCTACCGCACGCCGCGTCGCTCAAAGTGACCATCGCCAAGTGGCTCACGCCCAAAGGCAGCGAGATAGACGGCAAGGGCCTGGAGCCGGATGTCAAAGTGGAATTGCCGGAAAGCCCCAAAGAAGGGGAGGAAGGGAAAGACCTGATTTTTGAAAAAGGGATTGAGGTGCTGAAAGGGTTGTGAATATCGCGGTTCCCGCTGGCTTTTTGTTTCTCGCGACCGACAAAACGTCTCGACCCCGCCTATTCGCAGGAGATATTTGCTTACAAAATAGAATGCCTTACTCGGCCTTCTCTACGACAGAGAATAGACGCTTGTTGTCTAAAATAGGCCTATAGGTTTTACAAGTTATTTCATATCGTTTTGTGGTAGAAGAATAAGAACCCGCAAACTCCCATGTGCTACCGAGTGATTGCAGATCTCCGCATTCCCTATTCGTATCGCCAGTCCATAAAAGTGAAAATCTACCATCGGGGTAGTAAGGCATAAAGTAGGGTGGCACATTCAGTGTCAATAAAAATGTGGTGCTGTAAATGCCCGTACTCTCGTCCTTATACTCCTCTGTCTTTTCGTAAGTCAATCCAAGAGAAGGCCTCTCTGACTGTTGAATTGCTGTCGTTTGTATATCTTGACGATGAAATATTTCCTCAAAACTCGAGTATAGACGAGTGCCCATCGCGGTAAAGAATGCAAAGACGATGTTACCGAGACAGATAAGACACAAGAGAATAATCGTACCCATCGGATTGCGTTTCCAACGCCTACGAAGATTGTGTGCTAGCGCCTCGGTTGAATCAAGTTTATCTTCCATAGCCACAATATATCAAATAATCGCATATATGCAATGAGGAATGCCTTGACGAATATCCGCGCCGTAAGATAAAATTGAATCATGAAGGAGAATAAATCCGCGAAAAAAATAATATCAATAGAAACCTCGTACGGGAGCCATCGGGTGATTTTTGAACCGGACGAAAGAAAGGGGTATGTTGCCATGGCACCCGACCTTCAAGGAGTAATCACTTGGGGGAAAAATCTGACTGAAGCCAAGAGAATGATCCGTGAGGCGATTGAACTGTGTGTGGAATCGATGGCCGAAGCGAAAATTGCGGCAGAGAGGGTCTTGGTATCCGCACCAGCGCGCCGTATACGCGAACGGGCTTTGGCATGAGCATCATTCCGATTCTTACCCCCGCCCGGATGCTCGCGCTCCTTCTGAAAGCCGGATTCCGGGTGATCCGTCAAAAAGGAAGCCATATCCGCCTTGCGCATCCAAGGACCGGCCGAGCAACCACTATTGCCATGCACGCGAAAGACCTTTCGCGCGATCTTATCCTTAAAATCCTGAAACAAGCAGGAATATCCGTAAAGGACTTTCTCGCCTTGTTGAAAAAAATATAACCGTGAAAATAATCCTCCTTCGAGACATCCAAAATGTGGGCAGGAAATACGACATCAAGGAAGTGAGCGGGGGATACGCGCGGAATTTCCTCCTGCCGCGGGGGCTCGCGCGACCCGCGACAGACGCGGCGATTGCGGATCTGGCGGCGCACAAAGAGCGGGATGAGCGGAAAAAAACGGACGAACGCCGCGGCCTGCAGGCCGCGGTAGCACGATTGAAAAACATGACCCTCTCGTTTAGAATAAAAATAGGGGAGAAGGGGAGAGCGTTCGGATCCGTCACCGCGCAAAAAATTGCGGACGCGCTCAAAGAGCAGGGGATTGCGGCGGATAAGGACTGGATTCTACTGGAGGAGCCGATCAAAACAACGGGAGAAAAAACCGTGCCGATTCATTTTCCGCACGGCGTGTCGGGCGAAATAAAACTAATCGTAGAAGCGGAGTAGCATACAGGGATACAGGAATCCAATCCCCGTATGCAGAGATCGGATCCCTGGAGGATGCTGGAGGATGACGGTATGGCAAAATACATTTTTGTAGCAGGCGGCGTCATGTCGGGCATCGGCAAGGGGGTTACCACCGCCTCCATCGCCCGCATTCTTGCGTCACGGGGGCTCTGCGTGACCGCGGTAAAAATCGACCCCTACGTCAACGTGGACGCGGGCACCATGAACCCCATTGAGCACGGGGAGGTTTTTGTGACCGAGGACGGCATGGAGTGCGACCAGGACGTGGGGAATTATGAACGGTTTCTCGGCGCGGACATCCCGCGGGAGAACTACATGACCACCGGTGCCGTGTATCAGCGCGTCATCCAGCGCGAGCGCAATTTGGAATACGGAGGGGCGTGCGTGCAGGTGGTGCCCGCGATCCCGCAGGAGGTGATAGAGCGGCTGGATACGGCGAGCAAAAAAGCCGAGGCCGACGTGACCCTCGTGGAAATCGGCGGCACGGTAGGGGAGTACGAGAACATCCTCTTTCTGGAAGCGGCGCGGATGATGCGGCTTGCCAGGCCTCGCGACGTCCTCACGGTTCTCGTCTCGTACCTGCCGGTGCCCAGCATCATCGGCGAGATGAAGACCAAGCCCACCCAGCATGCGGTCCGCGCCATGAACGCCACCGGGCTCCAGCCGGATTTCATCATCGCCCGATCCGCGGTCTCCATTGACGAGCCGCGAAAGAAGAAGCTGGCTATCTTCTGCAACGCGCAGATGGAGGACGTCATTGCGGCGCCCGACGTCACGTCCATTTATGAAGTGCCGCTCAATTTTGAAAAAGACGCGCTGGGAGATAAAATTCTGCGGAAATTCGGCATGGAGCAGGCGGCACCCGATCTCACGGAGTGGAAAGATATGGTCGCGCGCGCCAATGGTGCGACACAAGTAGCACGGATTGCCATCGTCGGCAAGTATTTCCAGACCGGCGACTTCGTGCTTGCCGACTCCTATATCTCCGTCATTGAGGCGATCAAGCACGCCGCCGGGACCCACGGAGTCAGACCGGAAATCACCTGGCTCAATGCCGAAGCGTATGAGGGTGATCCGAAAAAATTGCGGGAACTTGATGAGTATGACGGCATCATCGTCCCCGGCGGATTCGGGCCGCGCGGGGTGGAGGGAAAAATCCTCACTGTCCGGTACGCGCGGGAAAACAAAATTCCGTATTTTGGGCTCTGCTACGGCATGCAGATGGCGACCGTTGAATTCAGTCGCAACGTCTGCGGCATGAAAGATGCCCATACCACGGAAGTACATCCTGAGACGCCGTATCCGGTGATTGACGTCATGCCCGAACAGGGGATCAACATCCAGGAAAAAAAGATGGGCGGATCCATGCGTCTGGGAGCGTATCCGTGCGCGCTTGCCGAAAGCACGATCAGCCGTGAGGCGTACGGAGCCCCCGCCATCTCTGAGCGCCACCGGCATCGGTACGAATTCAACAATCAGTATCGCGCGCAGTTGGAGAGCAAGGGTCTCGTGATTGCTGGCGTCAATCCGGAGCGCAATCTCGTGGAAATCGTGGAATTGCGCGACCACCCGTTTTTCGTGGGCGTCCAATTCCATCCGGAGTTCAAGTCCCGACCGCTTGCTCCGCATCCCCTGTATGCGGCATTTATCCGCGCGGCACTGGGTTCCACAAAATAAAAAGCCCGCCGGCGACGCTGCGGTCGCGAGAGGCGAGCACTGCTCTCTCTGTGTGTGATGCGTGAGACGGAGTGATCAGGCATTTCTCGCGGGTATTCGCCTCATCAGTCTGTGATACTCGGTAAAGCTCATTCCGTACAATTTGACGAATACCTGCCGGGCGTTTTCGCGGCTGAAGCAGAAATAACGGGCTATCTCCACCAACGTAGCGCCCTTCCTTACCATAGCACGAAAGGAATCAAGCGCATCCGGGCCGTATTTTTCCTTGAAATGACGCAGGAACTTATCAGCCGGCTTGATGTTGAACTTGTTGCGCCAGTGACTGGCCGTGCTCGTCCCGACATTGAGCAGAAGAGCAATCTGCGCATCTATAAGCCCCTCAACCTCTACTTTTTCACGGAGAAACTGCTCGATGTGGACAAATTGGTTAATTTTCAAAGTGCTTCCCTCCATTCATAGCGTTATGACCAGCACCGCCGCGCACGCACGTTTACCTCATGCGCGCCGGTCTAGCCACGGCTATGCGGCTGCCGGAGCCGCCGCAACGCTCACCGCTTTTGCGTGCCGCCACGACCCGTCAAACCGTGCTTTGCGGACAGTACGGAATCGCACCATACCCGTGGAGACGGCATATAGCGTATCATCGCCGCCGCGCCGCACCCCGGCGCCAGCGATAAACTTGCCGCCCCGCTGGCGGATGAGAATGTTGCCCGGCCTCACCGCCATGCCGTCTGACTTCTTGACGCCGAGATACTTTGGCTGCGAGTCGCGGCCGTATTTGCCCGCGCCCGCGCTTTTGGTGTGCGCCATATGATAAATGAAAAACGAAAAAATATCCTATGTCTCGCCTGCCCATGATACCGGACGTATATAAAAAGGTCAAGGCCTGGGCAGGGGAGCGCCAGGGCGATCTCTTCACCGCGGCGGTCATCTTTCTGGTAGGGCTGGGGAGCTTCGGACTGGGCAGATTATCCGCACTCCAGAACCCAAAGCAGCCGATAACCGTGCTGCCGCCCCGGCCCGCGGGCCGGGGCGGCGCGGACGCGTCTTCCGCTGCTACGAAGGAGGGGGCTTTTGCCGCGAAAGCGGCGGCCACCACGGCGGGAAAATACGTGGGTTCAAAATCCGGCACGAGCTACCACCTCCCGTGGTGCCCGGGGGCGCTGCGCATCAAAGAAACAAATAAAATCTGGTTCCCAACCAAAAAAGAAGCCGAAGCAAAGGGATACAACCCCGCCGGCAACTGCCCCGGCCTTTAGAGCCCCGTGGACAAATCGTGATCTTTCGGAGCGTGGACAGCTATTCCTACATTTCGGGAGGCAGGGGCAGTTCGCTTGCCGCGTCTTCCGGACCTTTGATCTTTTTGAGCGACGCGGTGAGCACCGCGTATTCTTTGGCAACTACCCTCGCCTCTTCCACCGCGAGCCGTACGTCCTCCGGCACTTCGTACAAAATTTTGCGCAGTTTCGCCGCATCAGCAGTCAAGATGTCCTGCCATTTCCCAAACGGGGAGAGCAGCACTTCTATTTTTTGAAAGTCGTACTCGTAGCGCGTCTGGGTGCGCCGGGACACATACCCTTCATCGCCGAATACCCGTGTCAACCCCTCGCGGTCCATGTACTCCCGTATCTCTCCCTGCAATTCCTCCATCCGCTTTTTCAGCCGCTCTTCGCTCTTTTTCAATTCCAGATATTCATTGATGGCGCCGGTGGCGTCCGCCTCATTGCGAATCGCCGGATCCTGCTTTTTGTAGAGATGCTTCCACGCGGGGCACATCGGCCGGTATCCGCACCAGTTACAGAGTACATTCGGCATCGGGTCAAAATTTTTCCCATTGCGCACCTTGTCCTGAATGTCGGCGATGGTCTTCAAGATATGCTGTTTGGTCTTCTCCGTGGTCTCCGCGGTGGCTCGGGTGCTCAACTTCTCGCCGTGCTTCACGAAATAGAGAGACAGTTTGATGTCCTCGGGTCTGATGTGCGGCCAGCGGCTCTGCACCCCCAGCGAATAGAGTGAGAGTTGGAGATCGCGGTTGAGCGCGTCTTGCGACGGCATGCGCTTGGCGGTTTTGTAATCAATGATCTCATAGGTCTCATCCGGCAGTTTGTCTATCCGATCAATGATACCCGCGAGAATGTGTGTCTCGCCTGTCCGTGGGTCGGTGAGCGTCACCTCAAAGCGCGACTCCAGATCCAGCACCGCAAAGTTCCACGGCGCGTTTTTTTCATAAAACCGCTTGAGCATCCGGACGCCCTCCTCAAAGTACGCCTTCTCCTCCTCCGGCGTCCACGCGCGCTTCAAGGGATCGTTTTTTTCCTCCTGTAAAAATACTTCGCGTTGCGGCCAGTGTTCGCGAAAGTGCGCCACCACCTCGTCCAGGGTAGGGTAGAGCGGGGTCCGCTCAAACATGAAGTGGAGCGTGGAATGGATGAGCGTGCCAAAAATCGCCTCCTTGCCTTTGGGCGCCCGGATGCGGTCAATCTCCTGAAACTTATACCTCTGCGGGCACTGCAGATAGGTATCTATTGCCGAATACGACGTGCGCATGGTATAAGAAGTATAATACAAGTACAGGTCTTTTGAAAAGAAAGGTTATGTAGAGAATGAACAGAAATAATAATGGCAGTGTCGGGCAAATCTTTTACGGGCGGGGAGGGAACTCTCCGCCATTTTTTATTGTGGATAACTCTGGCTTTCTTTCCCAGACCGAATTGAGTATAATATCCCTAATGCCTAATTAATATAGTGAGTTTTATGCCCAAAAATAAAATGAAGCAAATAGAGCGTTTCTATGACACCCCATTTCAAGAATTGGTGAAAGATTTCTATACTGCCCAAGAGATGAGTACTAGAGAAATCGCGGAGAAAATATTTATGGAAAGTGCAGTTAAAATAACTCCTCGTCATCTCCAAAAAGTCACTAAATCCTTGGGTATTACTCGAAGTTTAAGCGAGGCATTTCTACTCGCGATCACTAGGGGTCGCAAGGATTATACTAAATTACGCAAACCAATAAGAGCGAGCGAATACAGACGAGGTATTTCTTTGAAAATAAGATGTAATGTAATGAAGCGAGACAATTTTCGTTGTGCCTTGTGCGGCAGAGATTCAAAAGAAGCTACACCTGAAGTAGATCATATCGTTCCCGTGGTAAAAAAAGGAACTAACGATATGGATAATCTGAGAATTTTATGCAGAGAATGTAATCGGGGTAAAAAAATCGTTGAACATGAAAAATAAAAGCGTCCTTCCTTACCTTGATGATTTTCTTTTGAGTATCAGAAGCAATAATTATTCTTCTGAAACACTCTATAATTATGAGCGTGATCTTGCTACATTTGATCGCTTTCTTAATGAAGATGTAAAAATACCATTCACTGAAATATCAAAGCGTACTATAGAACTTTATAAGGCATATCTTAATTCTCAAGATCGTAAAACCGCGGACAACAAGAAAACTTCACGAAAGCTTTCGGCCGGGTCAATCAATCGCTCTCTTTCAAGCTTGCGGGTCTATTTGAGGTATCTTGTTGACGCCGACCATGTTATTCCAGTACCACCTGAAGTAGTAAAACTAATCAAAATGCCTTATCCCCATTCACGAGTTACGGAATTAGACGCTCTGATTTTGCTCATTGAATCCCCTACCAAGTTTGAAAAAATAAAAGAGTTGAAGCTCCGCAATCGCGCCATGTTGGAAACGCTTTTTTCAACCGGTATGCGAATTTCCGAGCTTATCTCACTCAATCGCAATCAGATTGACAAAACCGGACGGATTTTTATCCGCGGCAAAGGCAAAAAAGAGCGGTTTGTTTATTTGACTGATCGCGCATATGAACATATCAAATCCTACCTTGCCATGCGAACAGACGAATATATGGCTCTCTTTATCCCATACCGCGGTCGCAACGCGAAAAAGATAACCACCAGAATCTCTCCGAACTACGTCCAGATGAGGATGAAGCAGTACCGTGAACGTCTGGGTATCAATGTGCCGACTTCGCCTCATTCACTCAGACACGGATTTGCGACATATCTGGCGGAGCAGGGAGCTAATCCGGCCGCGATTCAGATATTACTCGGCCACGAGTCCCTCCATACCACCACGCGCTACGTGCACGCATCCGACAAATACGCCGAGAAGACGCATCGACAATTTCATCCGCTGAAAAAATGAAATGTGCGCTTACCACTTTTTATAGCTTTTCCAATTCCTTCAAATCTCGGTCCGGCAGGTAGAGAATGAGCAGTCCGACAACAATTCCTCCCAAAGCGGTAAATGCATGGCTCCCGCCAAAGAGAGTCCTATCAATGCTGTCCAGCAGCAACCATATGCCCCGCCAAATCAGCACAAGACCGACTATGATTGAAAAGACGCGAATGAATTTTTGAAACTTCATACTACCTCATACTGTCAGACAAATTATAAATAATCAAGCGGGTTCAAGTAGGCGTTGACCGCGGCGATAGGGACTGTCATGGTGGTGCCGCAGACGCGCGAGCGGATATTCTCCACGCGCGCGCCTTGGGTTGCCAAGACCGAAAAATGCAGATGCGGTCCTGTGGCATACCCGGTCATGCCTGTATACCCGATTCTGGCATCCCGCTCTACCGCGTCCCCGGCGGACACGCCGACCGCAGACAGGTGCGCGTAGAGGGTCGTGAGATTGTTGGGGTGGCGCACGAGGATCCATTTGCCGTAGGACGCGCGGCGGCACCCGATGTCCGTGTCCCCCACTGCCGCGACGACACCCGCTTCTGCGGCAGACACCGGCGTACCCACTTCAGCCCGGAAATCCACGCCGTTGTGCCCGTTGCCGTTGTATCCCCCGGCAGCCGCAAACGAGGTGTACCCGAACCGCTGGGTTAGGCAATTTGTCAGCGGGTCCGCTTTCATGCTCGTGGCACATGGTGCGAGCACCGCTTTTGGCAGCGGAGATGCGAGCACTCCGGCGCCTCGCGACGGCAAGAGGGACGGATCAATCGTAATCCGTATCTTCTCCTCAATGCCGCGTATCTCGTCCTCCAGCGCCGCGCGCTTTGCCTCATACTCATGCAATAAATTCTGATACTTTTTCTCCTGGCTTTTGGTGACGGTGAGGAGATCCGCGCGGCCCCGCTTTTCTCCTTCTTGGATGGCCGTGCGGTCGCGCAGTTGGAATTTCAGATCCTCCAGTTCTGACTTCTTTTCCTCGGCCGCTCCTTTTTTCATTTCCAGTTCCTCACGCAATTCCCGCAATTGCGCGACGGATCCCAAAATCTTGGTCTCCAGCATTTCAAACTGGTCAAACTCTTGCAGGAGATCCGAGAGGCGCTTGCGCTTTGCGAGGGTCAACGCCATCGGCTCCCGGTCGCGGTGGGAGACCGCGCGAAGCGCGGCTCCCAGCCCTGTCTGTAAGCGCCCAACGGCGGCGTTTTTTTCTTGTATCTCGCCTCCCAGCGCTCCGATTTCCAGCGTCTTGACCGAAATCCTCCGTTCGGTGAGCGTGATATCGTTTTTCAGACCCTTGATGAGCCGGTCAATGCGCGTAAGCTCGCCACTCAATGTTTTTGCGCGTCCATGCTGCACCGCGATCTCCTCGCGGAATTTTTTTGCCTCCGCCTCCAGCCGCTGTATCTCTTGGTTTCTTTCCTCAATCGCTTGTTTCAAATCCTGCAGGGTTTCGGCATCGGCTGATCTGCCGCCAATAAACAAGAAAAGAGTAAGTATCAAACTTACTAAAACATACCCTACGATCGTAGGGTGTATTTTAGTAAGTTTGATAAACATTGATAAGAATGCAGTGGTCATTTCATCCTTTCTTTTGTATATTTCTATCCCGTTTGCCCGTTCTCCCGCCCGAGCGTATCTTTTGCCGCGCGGATGCGCGCGAGGGATTCCTCAATTCCCAAAATCTCCATTATCTCAAACGGCCCGGGAGACGCTTTTTTTCCGGTGAGCGCCACGCGCAGGGGCCAAAAAATCAAACCTATATCGCCAACTTTTACAGAGGCACCATCTTTTCTGAGAAGATCAGCATATGGGCTGCGAAATTCAGATTCAAAAATTTTTACTTCCGAGATTATTTTTTCCGAGCGACTAAGTGAATCAAAAATTTCTTGATCACTCATAAGTTTCCAGCGGAGCAATTGCTTATCGTATTGCGGGGTCCTAAAAAAATAGTCAGTAAGCTCCCCTATTTCGGAAATTTTTTTAAGCCGCGGCTGTTCCAATTCCACAACTTTCTTGATGTACTCGTTTGAAAATTGATTGCTAGGAATTGAGACTTGCAGGAAATCCTTAAGATAAGGAAGGCAGATTTCTGTCAGCTCCTCTACAGATTTCCTTCGTATATACTCTCCATTCATCCAATCCAGTTTTTTGATGTCAAACACCGCGCCGGACTTCTGCACCTTTTCAAGGGAAAACTTTTCTATCAATTCTTCTTTGGAAAAAATCTCTTTGTCTCCTCCAGGATTCCATCCCAAGAGCGCCATAAAATTGAAGAGCGCCTCGGGCAAGTATCCTGCGGCGCGGTATTCGTCCACGGAGGTGGCGCCATGGCGCTTGGAGAGCTTGGAACGGTCAGAACCGAGAATCAAGGGAATGTGGGCGAATTGCGGGATAGTAGCGTCCAGCGCCTCAAAGAGAAGTATGTGTTTGGGTGTGTTGGGGATATGATCCTCGCCGCGGATGACATGAGTGGTCTTCATCTCAATATCATCCACTATTACCGCGAAATGGTAGAGTGGCGCATCTACTTTTCTGGCAATGGAAAAGTCGCCCAAGAGGTCGGAATCAAAAGAGACCTCTCCGCGGATAAGATCGTGGAAAGTGATTTTTCTGCCCGCCGGTGTCTTGAAACGGACAATATGATCGGGGTTTTTCTCTGTCAGGGCCGCTGCCGCTGCCATCGGCATATCGCGGTATTCGCATATATGCAGGACGGCGCGTTTCTCCGCCATCATGCGCTCCTTTTCTTCCGCCAGTTCTTTTTCCGAATGGAAACAATAGAACGCCTTGCCCTCGGCGAGCATCTGCCGGATATATTTTTCGTATACTGCGGTGCGCTCGCTTTGGCGATATGGCGCGAACGGCCCTTCCTGCTCCGGCCCCTCGTCTGGATCAATGCCGAGCCACCGCAGGCCCTCAAAAATGTTTTGCTCATACTTCTTGTCCGAGCGCTCCATGTCCGTATCCTCTATCCGCAGGACAAAAACCCCGCCGTGCTTTTTGGCAAACAAATAATTGAAAAGTGCCGCACGCGCGGTGCCGATGTGGAGGTTCCCGGTGGGACTTGGGGCTATACGAACGCGAGGGGTTGACTTTCTTGCTCGTTTGATTTATACTGTTTTTATCTGTGGCTCCCTACGGATACTCTATACCGGAGTGTCCTGATTGATTACGGAATGGGCGCTCGAGATCTTTCAGAGGGGATACATCATG
>JBBTVQ010000048.1:0-2362 GCA_038063095.1 Patescibacteria group bacterium | reverse complement strand
AAGTAATTCTCCTCAATATCTCGCCATTGTAAATTTGCTTCCTGACGAGGGAACTTCTTATCCGTTTCCCCAAATGCAAGAACCTAAAGGCGCAAAAAACAAAGTAGTTATTCCTGCATACAGTTCGGAAGAGGTGATGTGGTTGCTTGGGGCATATCTCGGAGATGGCTGCATCGAGAAATCGAACAGAGAGATAGGGTCTCTCGGGAAGATTGATCGCCGTGTTTATTTCGCCATCCCTCCCGCAGACCGCGTCCGAAAGAAAACAGAAGAATTGATCAAAAAAGTTTTTGGCTGCGCCGTTACGTATAAAGGCATCTCATTGACTGTCAGTTCCCGCATGCTTTGTGAATATATCCGTGTACTTGGCTTTTCCGGTCGTGCCAGTACAAAGCGTATACCCCGATGGATTTTTTCGCTCCCACATGCCCAGAAGCTCGCTTTTATCGAAGGATACTTGGATTCTGACGGCCACGTGAGAAAGAAATTGAGTATGAGAAAACGGATTCCGACAGGCGCTACCTTTACAAGTTGCAATCCAGAATTATTGCAAGACATGCGGATGCTTATGATTACCTGCGGATTAAATCCCGGAAACCTTCTTTCGCATACCAGAAAGCGGCCATCGCCGACAGCAAAGGGAAATCGCGCGTATACGAACTATGCTTTTAATGTGCCTGGCAGTGAGGTCGGAGTGATTAGATCGCATCAGGTTTCAACAGTCCCTCAGGTTGTATTTTCAAGAGTCGTTTCTCTGCATCCGATTGGAGAAGAAATGACGTATGACATTGAAGTTGATGGGCCGCCGAATTTTATCGCAAACGGCATTATTGCGCACAACAGCAAGGCCACCATGCTCTATCCTATGTCGGTGCTGATGGGCAAGGGCGCGAATGCCCGGCACCTCAATATCGCGGTGGCGGGCCAAGGGCAGTGGAAAGATACGGGCGCCAAAGTGGTGCACGGGGCGCCGCATACCTCCTCGCGCGTGGTGTCCAAGTCCGTTTCTCTGGCAGGCGGCAGGTCGTCGTACCGGGGGCTTTTGAAAATCGCAAAGGGCGCTCACGGCTCCAAAGCCCATGTCCAGTGCGACGCCCTCCTTTTGGACGAACGCTCTCAATCAGATACCTATCCCTCCATGGAAATATATGAAGACGATGTGGCCATCGCGCACGAGGCCACGGTCAACCGCATCACGGACGAGCAATTATTTTATCTCCGCTCCCGCGGCCTCACCGAGGACCAGTCGCTTGATTTGATTTTGTCGGGATTTCTGGATCCGATCTCCCGCGAGCTCCCGTTGGATTACGCGCTGGAGCTCAACCGCCTCATCCGCATGGAGATGACGGGGAGCGTCGGATGATCATCACGACAATAGACGGCATCCCAAACTAAGTTTTGACGCCAAAAACTTAGTTTGGGATGCCGATAAACGGCAGTATTCGCCAAACTCGATAATATGCTGACGATCGCCAAAGCGGAAGAGAGAACAATTCACCTCCACGCTACAGCAGGAGAAGAGTATATTGAAATACTGGAACAGGGGAGTGCGCGGGTTTTTGTGGAGGGGTCGGGAAAGTTGACATTAGAAATAGCGCTTGCGGGGTCTGACGCGTCTTTGGAGATCATCGGCAGGTTTGAAGGCAGAGGAGAAGAACGACAGGAAGTGATATTGCGTATCATCCAGCAGGCGCCGCGCACTAGCGCCAAAGTGGATTTTCGCGCCGCACTCCGAGACGCCTCATCATCTTTTTTTGACGGCCTCATCCGCGTGGAAGAGGGCGCCAAAGACGCAAAAGGATTTTTGTCGTACAGGGCACTCCTCTTGTCTCCGGGTGCCCGTGCCAAACCCATTCCGCGGCTGGAAGTGCTCACCAAAGAGGTCGCGTCTTTGGGGCACGCGGCGTCTGTCGGCAAAATAGACGAGGAGCAGATGTTTTATCTCCAGACACGCGGCCTCCGGCGGGAGGCCGCGGAACGCCTCATCACAGACGGCTTCCTCGCAATCCCGCATACCTCCCAAACCGAGTTTGGGAGGTAAGAAATGGCATAGATAAAGGGTTTTTTGTATTTACCGCGTAATCCCTTGACTAAATCACGCGAAGGGTGTATAGTAATATACAGTTCGTTGATGTGCATTCAATCTCCTCGCGGGCTGACCCGCGTGCAGAGTGCGTCCAAAAGTCCTCTTTCGTAGCGAAATCACAGAATTGCGAGCGAGACGTTCCGGCGGAGCAGGAGGCGTATCAGTTGATACGCCGAGTGCGAGCCGTTGAGCGTCGTAGCCGCAATTCTGTGATTGCAGCAGAATATGGGACTTTCGGACGCGCTCTAAGTCCGATCATGTGATCGGGTCGCTTGG
>JBBTVQ010000047.1:0-7095 GCA_038063095.1 Patescibacteria group bacterium | reverse complement strand
TATACTCCCTCCATGCGCGACACGCTGGTCATTGATCTGGAGACGAAGAAATCATTTGACGAGGTCGGGGGAGAGAAGAATATCGCTGATCTCGGCATTTCGGTTGCCGGCGTGTATTCGTACGCGAAAGATGCTTTTTTTGCGCTGGAAGAGCATGAGTTGCCTCGTCTGAGCGAGATGCTCAAAGAAGCCGACCATGTGGTCGGTTTCAACATCATTCATTTTGACATTCCGGTCATGCGTCCGTATGTGGACGCCGCGGTATTGGATCGCATCGCCGTCACGGATATTTTTGCGGATGCGGTGGCGTTTCTCGGGCACCGCGTGGGCCTGGGCGGCGTGGCAAAGGCAACGTTGGGACAGTCCAAATCAGGGCATGGGCTTGAGGCGCTGGAATGGTTTCGGCAGGGGAGGGTGGATGAGGTAAAAAAATACTGCCTGGACGACGTGCGGCTCACCCGCGACCTATACGAGTACGGCAAGAAAAACGGGCATCTGCTTTTTGAGTCGTTTATAGATCATAAAATCCATTCCATCCCGGTGGCGTGGGAAGCGCCCATTGCCGAGCCCGTGGGGGCGCTCGTCGCCCGCGCGTTTGCCGAGCGCAAACAGCTCGCCATTGAGTATATTTCCTCGCAGGATAGCGACGGCGCGGGGTTTCGCAAGTCGCGCCTCATCGAAGTGCGGCAGATCAAACCCAACGGCGAGATTGAGGCGTATTGCCATCTGCGCCGCGATGTCCGTAATTTCCGCGTAAGCCGCATCGCCAAAGCAGAGCTTACCGACGAGTCCTATCGCGCGCCGCGCGATCTGCAGGCCGCACTTTTTTGATTTTTTTACCGGTTGATCTCTATAGAGGTTTAACCTCTATAGTCAATGCGTATGACCATCCAAGAGATACTTTTCTATAGCGAGGCGCTCGGCGGACCCATATCGTTTGACCGCGTCGTGGCCGAGACGGTTGGATTTGTGCAGGCACACCCCGCGCGGTTTTACAAGATCATCATTGGCACGGACTCGGAGGCATCCGCTGTCTCCGCTATGGTGACGGCCATCACGGTCTGGCGCGTGGGCAACGGGGCCGTGCATTTCTGGACGCGCACTCCGGAGAAAAAATTCGGTTCCATGCGCGACCGGATCTGGCAGGAGGCGATCGCGTCCATTACCTTGGCCCAGGAAGTGCGGGCCCGGCTCCAGCAAGAACTCGGGGACGATTTTTTCTGGGACGGCAACGAGGTGCACGTGGACATCGGCGTGAACGGCCCCACGCGGGAGATGGTGGACAGCGTGGTGGGCATGATCAGGGGCTATAATTTTACCCCGGTCATCAAGCCCTACTCCTTCGGCGCCTCCATCGTCGCGGATCGCCATACTTGACTTCTCCCATCCGAGACATCAGAGGGCAGAGTTATCCACACCCGATGGGTGCATTTTGTATTGTCTGATACTATAATGAACGGACAAGAGTATTTTTAATATCTCTCTTTTCTATGAAGCGTTTTCATACATCGCGTACGCGCGCCTGCGTGGGCGTCATGCTGGCCGCCGCACTTTTGATTACTCTGGCGGGGATGCCCGCGCCGGCGGGCGCCGTATCCGCTCCACCAGATACGCAGCTGGCAGCCCTCTCGCAGGCGCTCAATTCCCTGTGGACGCTCCTCAATACCCTCAAGATGCAGGCGATGCGTCTCTCGCCCGCAGCCGGCGGGAGCGCGACGGTCGGCTCCACCAGCACCTGCAGCGCCTCGCTCATTTCGCTCCTTGGCGACGGATGCCATCAGATGTATACGGACTCGTCCGGCAATCACATCTACTGCAACGGCGCCATGACACAGTCGGCTAAGGCGGGGGATACGGCGATAACCCAGGGATGTTCGTCGTCCGGCAGCACTACCACAACCACCACGACAACTTCGTTTTCCCTCAACACCCCGACCAACCTGACTGCCGTGCAGAGCGGCAGCAACATTACGCTCAGCTGGACAGACAACTCGTACGAAGAAACATACACGGTGGAGAAGCGAACCAGCGGCGGCACATGGATTATACGCGATAGCTTCATCGCGCAAGGCGGAACCGGATATTATCAGGACACCGGCGGCGCCAATGCGGCTGGCACCTATGAATATCGCGTCAAGGCCTGCGGCGGGGGCGCGTGCTCGCCGGAGTCCAACATCGCGACGGTGACCGTGGCGGCTACGCAGACCACGACTACTGCTACCGGTCAGGGAGGATTGACGGCGACCGTGTCCGGGACCACGGTCACGCTTTCGTGGAGCGATTTTTATGCGGGCGAGGACGAGTATCACGTAGAGCGGAGAACTTCCGGCTCCACCACTTGGACGCAGGTAGGCACAGCCCCGTTGCTTGCGGGCACCAACGGGTCATACCAGAATACGGCGGTCCCCGCGGGCACCTATGAATACCGCGTGCGCGCATGCCTCCATACCGGGTGCGTGGCTGATTCGGGTACGGTGACTGCAACCGTTGGCAGTACACAGACCACGACAACCACCACCACAACAACAACCACAACGACAACTACCTCTACAACCGGCGGCTTGGCAGGGTCGGTATCGGGGAGCGATATCGTGCTCACCTGGACTGACTTTTATCAAGGAGAAGATGAATACCAGGTTGAGCGGCGCATCGGCACCGGCGCCTGGGCACGCATAGGGAGTATCGCCTTCCTTGCCGGAACCACGGGCACCTATAGAGATCTCGCCCCGCCGAGCGGGACATACGACTATCGCGTGCGCCCCTGCACCCTGACTAGCGGCTGCACCGGCGAGTCCAACTATGCACGGGTTACCATCGGCGGATCTTCCACCAGCACCACGGCACCCACCACTGCAACACCCGCGCCGGTCATCAGTGCAATCGCCGCGAGCGGCATTACGGCCAATTCAGCGACCATCGGCTGGACCACGGATATACCAGCCAACTCCAAAGTAGAGTATTGGACCGGGTCTGCCGCAGTGGAGTCGCGCTACGATGCGACATTTGTGACCAGCCATTCCGTGGCCCTCACCGGGCTCTCCGCCTCCACGACCTATACCTATAATGTCATCTCCGAAAATCAAGATTATTACCGCACCACATTTTCCAACCAGCGGTTTACGACTCTGGCGGGTGCTGCCACTGGCTACGTACTCAACGCGCCGACTGGCCTCGTAGCCCGGCTGGAAGCAAATGGCGTGGACGTGATGCTCACTTGGACTGACAACTCGTACGAAGATACCTACACGATAGAGCGGCGGCGCGGTACCGAGAGTTGGACCACGGTAACATCTTCCATGCCGGCGCAAGCAGGAACCGGTTCTTACTCTGATCATTCCATCCCTGCGGGATTATACGGAGCATATGAATACCGCGTCAAAGCGTGCGGGGGCGGGGCGTGCTCGCCGGACTCCAACATCGCGACGGTGACAGTAACCGGAACCACCACGTCTTCTTCGTGCGATGCGGGACTCACGGCGCTCTTGGGCACCGGGTGCCACTATATGTTCAGTGATACTGCGGGCAACGCGGTGTATTGCGACGGCCCCATGACAAAATCAGCCAAGCGGGGCGATACGGCGACGACCGTGGGATGCGCAGGGTCCACGGGAGGTACCGCGCAGTGTTCCGACGGAAGGGATAATGATAATGACGGGGCCATTGACTATCCGCGGGACACGAGCTGCTACGGCCCGGATGACAACGACGAGTGGTACCCGGCGTCCGGACAGGTCGGCACCACGACACCCTCCGCAATTCCTGCCCCACCCACAGACCTGACTGCGGTGCAGTCCGGGGCGAGCGCCGCGCTCTCATGGAACGACAATGCAATCAACGAAAATGAATACAAAGTGGAATGGTACAACGGCTCCGCCTGGATCGTCATGGGGAGCACGGGCGTCATCTACGGCGGGCGCGGAACCTATACCGATTATTCGCCGTCGCAGCGCACGCACCAGTATCGGGTCAAGGCCTGCAACGCGCTCGGCTGTTCCGCAGAGTCCAATGTTGCCTTGGTTCTGATCAGCGGCTCGGGCACCGGCACGACCACGCCGATTGTTGCTCCCACCCTCTCCTTCTTGACTCCCGCGTACGGCCCTATTGGGACGCGCGTTACCATCACGGGCTCCGGATTCTTGCCCGCGGGCAATCGCGTCAATTTTGACACCGGGGTGATCACAGACCTTCCGTCCGCAGACGGCAAAACCATCAGCTTCATGGTGCCGGATGACCGGGTGCCTCTCTGCGCCGTCACAGAACCGCGCTGTCTCCTGCCCGCGCCGTATAGTCCGGTGAAGCCCGGGACCTACTGGGTGTCGGTGACGAACGGGAATGGCGCGTCCGGCGGGCTTGCCTTTGGCGTAACCGAATACGTCCCAAGCACTTTTGCAGTGGATCCGTTGGGCACGTGGCCCAGGTCCGGGGCTGGCGCGGTGGGGACGAGCGCCCGGATCATGGTGAAGTTTACGCGCGAATTGGATTCCGCGTCGCTCACCAAAGAGTTTTTCCGTCTTGCCAAGACCGGGACGCCGGATGCGCGGGTGTCCGGATCATTCAGCGTGTTTTCCAATGGATTTGAGTTTCTCCCCTCTACAGAGTTTGAGCCGGGGACCAGCTACACCTTTACCGTGCTGGCGTCTCTGCGCGACCGCGGCGGCATAGTACTTGCAGCGCCCTTCAGCGCGTCATTTACGACCACCGGGTCCACGCGCGGAAGTAGTGTCATCAGCGGAAGTGTGAGCGACGCCAAGGGCGCTCCGGTAGTAGGCGCCTACGTGTCTCTGTTTGTCCCGTTTGTGCCGCAGTCCCAGCCCCAGTCGTATGCGACTGCGACCGACTCGTATGCCTATCAAAACTACTTCTCGCGCAACACCAAGACCGATGCGAGCGGTAGCTTCCAGGTCTCGGTGCCGCCCGGGACTTACATGGTGGACGTACATCCCCCGTATGACCGCAGAGACGTCGTGCGGGTGGCACCCAAAGAAGTGACGGTGGCAGCCGCTGAGACCAAGACCGTCGCCTTTACCCTCGGCGGCGCCGTGAAGGTGATCAGCGGCACGGTTCTCTTTGCCGACGGCACGCCGGTAACCGACGCCGAAGTGGCGGCGTATGCGAGCGAGACGCGCCAGTGGGCGGGCGCCCCCACCGATGCGGCGGGCGTCTATACCTTGAAAGTTGGAGCCGGGCAGTGGCTGGTAGGCATTCACCCGCGCGAATCAGGGCCGGGGCGGGCAAACTGGAGTTGGAACGGCAAACCCCAAGGAGTGACGTTTGGGCAGGACGCCAAAGAGGAGACCGTGACGCGGAACTTTACGGTAGGGGTGAGCAACGCCACCATTACGGTTTCCGCAGTGGACGACTCCGGGGCGCCGGTGGAGAGCGCCGGTATCGTCGCGGACGCGCAGAGCGGTTTCTTTCTCTTGCCCAACGCCGCCTCATTCACCAGCCCGGCGCCTCCGGAATTTCGCATCACCGGTACCGACGGCAAAGCAAAATTTGTGCTGGCAGCCGGCACGTATTATCTGCGGGGCTACGTCCCGCAGAAGCGCGGACTCCTGAATCCCGAAGAGGTGGAAGTGAAGGCGGCCGGCGGAGAGACCAAAGACGTCCGTCTGGTATTCAAGAAGAAACAGGTCGTGTCGTTGCTGACAATCAGCGGTGTTACGAAAGTGGAAGAAGGCATTGCGGTGGACGCGTTTGTCTGGGCATGGAGTGAGCGCGGCGGCTTCATGTCGGCGCGCGCGGACGCGCAGGGCGCATTCTCCTTTAGTGTGGGCGCCAACGAGCGCTGGCATGTGGGCGCTGGAAAGGAGTACAAGGGATTCCCGTACAAGTCCCCGGAGCTCGTGGTGGAGGTCAAGACCAGCCCGGTGACCATAGAGTTGGTGCTGACCAAGCACGCGTTGGTCCCGCTCCCGCCGACTGTCAGCGTGAGCGAGCCCGGAATCCAGCAGGTAGTGGCGCAGGCGACTGACGGTGCCCAGATTACGCTCCCGCCGGCTGCCGCGGCCTCGTCCACCATTCAAGTGGAGATCAAGCCCACGGTGGAGGCGCCGACGCAGGCCGGTACCGACGTGGTGAGCACGGTCTATGACGTGAGCATCCATGACGCGGCCGGAAAAGAAATAACGTCGCTCTCCAAAGAAGCCGAGATCGTGATTCCCTACAACGAGGCAGACCTCAAAAAACAGGGCATCACTGAGGACGCAATCGGCGCGAGTTACTTTGACGAGAAGACCGGCGTCTGGGTGCATATAGACGCGTGCACCATTGATAAGGCGCGCAACGTCGCGGTCTGCCGGATTGATCACCTGACGCGCTTTGCCATCACGGCCCGCGCAGACACGACGCCGCCGGATGCGCCCACGGGAGTCGCGGCCGTACCCGCAGGCACGGGGCAGATCAAGACGACGTGGAAAAATCCCGTCAAGGACTTTGACTATGCCAAGGTGTATCGCTCGGCAAAGGTCGGGGATCTCGGCACGGTGCGCGCGGCGGTGGTCCGCGGCACGGAGTTCGTGGATACCCAGGGGCTTGCGGACAAGACCGCGTATTACTACACGGTCCGGGCCGTGGACACTGCGGGTAACGAGTCCGTGAACACCGGGCAGGTGAGCGCTACGGCCCGCGGATCATCCGGTGCCGCGCCGGCAAAGCCGGCGGTCGCAGCCGCCGCGAGTGGCGCCCTCACGAAGACGCTCAAACAGGGCGCTAGGGACGCTGAAGTAAAACTCCTGCAGGAGATACTGATGCGCGAGGGACTCCTTGCCGCGGACTCTGCCACCGGATTCTTCGGCCGGCTCACGCGCGCCGCAGTCATCGCGTTTCAGGAAAAATACGCGGCGGAAGTGCTGGCGCCCGCGGGGCTTACCAAGGGGTCGGGCATTGTGGGTCCGGGCACGCGCAAGAAGTTGAACGCCCTGGCGCAGTGAGATAATGAGGCGCTGACGCGTTCGCGCGACACGCCCCGCGGCAATTGCCGCGGGGCGTGTTTTTTGCTACGATGCGCGGGCGAATGCGGAGCGCAATTGTCCCTATAGCTCAATGGATAGAGCGCAGCCCTCCGAAGGCTGAAATCGAGGTTCGAGTCCTCGT
>JBBTVQ010000046.1:0-1965 GCA_038063095.1 Patescibacteria group bacterium | reverse complement strand
AAAACGGCAATTCTGCCTGTTCTGCCAATTTCCAAAAATCCATTCCGCAGATGACGGACACCGACCACATTCGGGGTTCTTGCTGCAGTCCAATGGGTCTCCACCGCTACAGCGAACAGGTAGAGGGTCTCAAGAAATACTCAAACATTCCAGAAATTCCGCCAGACCCCTACGATATTGGGGCGAGCTTGGCGAAAAGATTGATGGGCTATTACGATATGGAGCTTACGCCAGCAGAACAAGTAGCATACGATTATGCAATGACACATTCTCACGAAAAAGGGCCGTGTTGCTGTAAATGTTGGCGATGGTATGTGTATGGGGGTTTGGGCAAATATCTTATTCGCAATTACGGATTTACAGGCGAGCAGTTAACCGAGGTCTGGAACTTATCAGATGGGTGCGGCGGTGATGGAGAACACCATCATTGAGCATACTGTCTCAAATCAGGTATGGAGATTTACTGAAGCCGTTTCAAAACTCCCTTTTCTATGACAATCGCATCATTTCGGCTGCGACTGCGTCCGTCCTCCTCGGCGTACTTTAGCCAAGTACGCCTTCGTCGTCCGTCCTTGTCTCGCTCGAAATGATGCGATTTCATGACGAAAAAGAGTTTTGAAACGGCTTCACTCATTTGCCTCTGAAGTATCGATCTGCCATTGTCCACAATTCGGATCCGGATGGGATGAGTGTCGCCTACAGTGGCACGTTGCGTGCCGTGCAGTAAAATCATTCTCATATTCTTGAGAATATTGGAATATCTTGCACCATCGCCCGGGATCGCGGTATGTTTGAAAATATGAAAACGGCAAGGCAGCTGGAACGGTATTTTAAGGGTGCGGCCAATCACTGGCGGTTGGACATTTTGTATTTGGTTGCAAAGAACGACGGCCTGACTCTGGAAAGTATTGCGGAGATTCTCGGCGGCAACCTGAAGACCATTTCCGAACATACACGCCGCCTCGTGTACGCTGGCCTTCTGGATAAGAAATATCAAGGACGCGAAGTTGCCCACTCCGTTTCTCCGTATGGAAAGAAATTCGTTGAGTTCTCAAAAACATTCTAATATTCTCAAGAATGTTAGAATGTTTTGAGATTGTGGCTGAACAGGTCGTCAACGCGTCGGATGACGCATGTTCCAAACACACCGTGTCTCAAAATCAATGGATGAACTCATACGGGAGTTGAAGAAAAGCGGGGTACTGCGTTCCAAGAGGACTGAAGAGGCCCTGCGGGCCGCTCCGCGGGAGCTGTTTCTGCCCGAATCGCTGCGGGAGCGTGCGTACGGCGACGACGCCCTGCCGATCGAGGGAGGGCAGACCATTTCCCAGCCGTACACGGTCGTGTTTATGCTGGAACTTCTGCAGGCGGACGCGAGGCACATCGTGTTGGACGCGGGCTCCGGCTCCGGATGGCAATCAGCGCTCCTCGCGTACCTCGTGGGCCCAAGCGGACATGTGCATGCGTTTGAGATCGTGCCGGAACTCTGCGCGTTTGGGACGGAGAATCTCGCGCGCCTGCCGGAGCTTGCTCGGCGCGTAACCATGCACTGCCGGAGCGCTACGCCGGGCCTGCCGGAACTCTCGGGCACGATTGATCGGATTGTCGCGGCGGCAGAATTAAAGCATGTCTCAAAACCCTCTTTCGCAGCGAAATCGCACCAGTGCGAGCGAGAAGCCCTGGCGGAGCAGGAGCCGTATCGTGGGATACGGCGAGTGCGAGCCATTGGGCTTCGCAGCCGCAATGGTGCGATTGCAGCAGAATACGAGGTTTTGAGACATGCTCTAGACCCAGTGCCCGCGGCCTGGCGGGAGCAGATGAAAATCGGAGGAATCATGGTGTATCCATCAGGGAATTCACTCTGGCGGGAGAAGAAGATCGCGGCGGATCGGTTCAAAAAAGAAGAATTTCCGGGGTTTGCCTTTGTGCCGTACATGGATTTGGTGTAGTATACTGAAACCGGGT
>JBBTVQ010000045.1:0-2495 GCA_038063095.1 Patescibacteria group bacterium | reverse complement strand
ACTTTAGCCAAGTACGGCTTCCTCGTCCGTCCTCGGCTCGCTCAAAATGATGCGATTTCACGACGAAAAAGGGTCTTGAAACGGCTTCATGCGGATTACTATCGCACGGAGACTACAGGGGAATAAATCTATTGTGTATTTTTGCGTCAGGTATAAAAGATCCCGGGAGCAATGCTTCACGCATTGTCCCGGGATAAACCTTTACTTGCCGTCAACGCCGTTGATGCCAGGGGACAACACTAGCGTGTCGGCTAGTGTCAACCCGCCGGCTCGGATGACGTATGATACGACCTCGCCCGCCGAAGGGCTCACCACAAGGAACACGCCGCCTACCACCGCGGCATCCGTTACGGGTACGCCAACCGTGGCGTAGACCTCGCTGACGAGCAGTATCTGCCCGTCATCTGCCACTTCGTAGCCAGAGATGTCCCTGGTTGGCGTATTCACGACGTACGCCAGGCGATTGTCTTCGCTCAGCGCCAGCCAGCATGCGGCTTGGCGCGTGTCAGATGCGAACGGCGTAAGCGCTATAACGCTTCCGTCACGTCCGATCAGGAAGGATCCCGCCCCGCTCGGTGTACCCGGCAGGGTACTGGCCGCAAACGTCGTGACCAACACATTGTCCGCACACCGGAAACCGAATGGAACGCGACCCGCGCCGACAGTCGTGTCAAATGACATGACGCCGCCGAGACTATTGCCGTGCACCGGCACAGTCAATATCTCGTTTGTCGCTTTTGCGGTTACGGCCAGCACATGGCCATTGCCGCAAAAAGAAACTTGCGCGGGGCCTTTTCCCAATCCGAGCGGTTGCGTTGCGCCCGGTATTGGATTAAGGTCGCCACGGCCATCCAGCTTAAAGCACGAGACATTGGCCGGCACGATAGCGCTGCCGGCATTGAGCACGCAGACCTCATTATCATGTCTGGTCAGCGAGATCGGACGCACGCCGCCCGAATCCACCACGCTTGAAAGGGTGAGTGTCCCGTACTTATAACGCAGGTAGGCAATGGTATTGCTCCCTGCATTGACCGCGACCACTCCGTGGTCGGTAGCAAGCACGCCGCCTTGGTTGCCAAGCCCAGGCGCGCCCACGCCGCCGGTACTTGCGGTTGCGGCCACCGTCATTGCGCCATCGCGATCCAGATTGATAGCGATGACCTCGTTCCCGCCCGCATTGTTAGACGCGGTGTAAACGACTCTCTTGCCACCGGCGAGCGCAAACCCGCTCGGTAAGACGGTGATGAGGAAGACCGCAACTACAACCGCCATCCACTGCTTCAATACACCTTGCATGACCGTATCCTTCTGACTGAAAAAGGAACAAAACTCCTGCACTATGCCGCGCATATACCCCATATACCCATAGGACACGGGATTTACGCGTGAGAGTGAACTCTCAAGAAGTCGTATACACTTGTAGCGGAAGGAGAATATTTGTCAAGTCCTCGCGCCTGCAAATACTTTCTCGGCTCAAACTGAATGATCTGAAATCCGTATGTGCCCGCTGCTTCCGGCGGCCAGAATGCCTGGCCTTTGGTTTTGAAAATTTGAGAATATATGTGGCGACGACTTCAACTTTTCTTCCGGTGTATTCTTTCTTGTCCTGATCCCATTCTTCCAGAACCAAAACATCGCCCTATCAATCTCTGCTTTCACGCCGAGCGGTAAAACCAATTGCGGGTCGGTATGTCCGACATCAAAATTGGCGACAATCGGCAAGTTCGACTTTCCGAACTCTTTTGCAACAATGGAAATTATTTTCTCCTCCAACTCTTTCTTTAGATCATCAACGGAAACATCAAACGCCCTGGCGAGCTTCTCCAAAACTGCCAGCGTAACATTGACCTTGACCTTTCCACCCTCAATCGCACTCATAACAACCACCTCGTGCTTTTCATCCCCTTCCGCCGCGCTCTCGCTTTGAACGCCGCCGCGATTCAGGCCAGCGAAGCTGGCACGCCACTAGAACCCATCTCAAAAATGCATTCCGGCTCTGCGAAGCGCGATTCTCGGCTCGAAAGCCACTTTTGAGATGGGTTCTAGTTTATCCAATTCAAAATAACATTGATGGCCTCGACTATCTGAACTCCTGCCAAAACCACCGCAACAATTGTCAGCCAAAAAATCCTCGTTTGCAACTTACCGTTTTTTCGTCGAGGCCAACGATCGTTTTCTCTAACTTGACAATGGCGGGGGTGAAATTTCTTTTGAAAAAGGAAAGGGTGTTTTTCTCTCGGGGTTCTGCCCTCCAAGTATTCGGGCAGTGTGGCGGGGCAAAATGCGGTGCTCGGGCGGCGCGGGAGGAGATGGTTAGGGGGAGGAATCCCGCGCCGTCCTCGCTCTCAAAATCCTTTGTTTTGGACTACAAAATTGCAAAGATTCGGAAATTATAAGCATGACTTGCTATAATAATGCAAAATATGATAGTATTAGAAGATAAATTATGGATAAGAAAATTGCAAAACTAAAAATAGGGCTTATATGCGGCGGTT
>JBBTVQ010000044.1:5157-10200 GCA_038063095.1 Patescibacteria group bacterium | reverse complement strand
GGTGTGGTAAAATTTACTGCGCCGTGGGCTTGTAGATTTTAACACCAGTGGCATGTCTCGCATCGGAAAAAAACCTATTCTCCTGCCGTCTGCGGTGAAAACTGAAGTCGTCGGGAGGGACGTCATCATACGGGGGCCCAAAGGCGTCTTGACGCGAACGTTGCCGCCGGAAGTGGACGTTGTCGTCGGGGACGGGCAGCTGACGGTGATCCCCGCGGGATCCTCGCGCAAGACCTCCGCATTGTGGGGGCTCGCGCGCTCACTCGTCGCCAATATGGTGCAGGGGGTAAGCGAGGGTTTTGAAAAGAAGTTGGAGTTTGAAGGCGTGGGGTACCGTGCCGCACTTGAGGGCAAGGTCCTCGTGATGTCGCTCGGGTTTTCGCACCCGGTACGGTTTTCCCCGCCGGAGGGCATCGCCCTCACGGTTGAGAAGCAGACGATTACGGTCTCAGGTGCCGACAAAGAAACGGTCGGCAGGGCAGCGGCCGCCATTCGCGACCTCAAGCGCCCCGAGCCCTATAAAGGGAAGGGCATCCGGTATCAGGGAGAGGTGATCCGGCGAAAAGCCGGCAAGAAAGCAGTGGCGTCATCATAATGAAAAACTGAAAATGAGAAATATAAAAATCATCCCGACGCAATAGGGATACCGCATCTTTTCATTTTTGGTTTTCAATTCTTCATTCACCGTATGACGTCAATTGAACAAAAAAACGAGCAGCGAATACGACGGCGCCGAAGAACGCGCGCCAAGATACAGGGTACCTCCGCGCGGCCACGGCTGGCGGTATTCCGTTCCAACCGTCGCTTGTGGCTGCAGCTTATTGATGATGTGGCCGGGCATACGATCGCGGCGGCGCACGAGCGGGAAGTCCCCGCGGAAAAAAAAGGCGGCAGGACTGCGCGCGCGGAGCGGCTCGGGGAGTTGCTTGCCCGGCGTGCGGCCGAGAAAGCGATTGTCTCGGCGGCGTTTGACCGGGGACACTACCGCTACCACGGGCTAGTGCGCGCCGTTGCCGAGGGCGCGCGCAAAGGAGGACTCAAAATGTAAAATTAAAAATGAAAAGGGAAAAACGACAACGGAAAAATAAAAGCGTCTGCGCCCGCAGGCGCATGCCGCAATTTTTCATTTTTCATTTTAATTTTTTCATTTGAAACATGGCGCAACCACGTGATCACAGAAGTACGCATAGGAGAGAACGGTCTGATTTTGATCAGAAGGTCTTGGACATTCGGCGTACCGCGCGCGTGGTTGCCGGAGGGAGGCGCTTCAGTTTCCGCGCAACCGTCGTCGTGGGCGACCGCAAGGGCCGCGTGGGGCTGGGGATGGGGAAAGGAGCCAGCGTTGCCGAAGCCGTGGATAAGGGCGCTTCTCAAGCAAAAAAAGAAGTGTTTGCCTTTCCGTTGAGCGAGACGAAGACCGTACCCCATGCGGTAGCGGCAAAATTTGCCGCGGCCCGCGTGATTTTGAAGCCCGCGCGGGAAGGAAGGGGGCTGGTCGCCGGCGGTCCGGTGCGCGTGATCGCGGAGTTGGGCGGCATCAGGGATCTTACCGCCAAAGTGTTGGGGCGGACCGCAAATAAATTGAACAATGCCAAGGCGACGATCACAGCGCTCAAAAAATTGAAAACGAAAAATGAAAAGTGAGAAACGAAAGATAAAAATCAAAAATCATGCGCAAACGATTACCAATCGTTTGCGCGCAGGCGCATGCCAGAATCTTTCATTTTTCATCTTCAATTTTTCATTCTGATTATGCAATTCCATCATCTCCAGCGAAGTTCTTCGTCTCGCCGAGCCCGCCGGATCGGTCGGGGCGGCAAGCGCGGCACGTATTCCGGGCGCGGCATCAAGGGCCAGCGCGCGCGGGCGGGCGCCAAGTTCCGGCCGGCGGAGCGCGACATCATAAAGAAGATCCCGAAACTGCGGGGATACCGATTCACCTCGTTTCGCGCCCAACCGGCGGCGGTGAATCTTGACGTCATTGAACGTTTTTTCAAACCGGGGGAGACCGTGGATCCCTCGGCACTCCTCAAAAAGCGCATCATCCGCAGCGTCAACGGCAGAACGCCCCGCGTAAAAATATTGGGGCGGGGCGGGAGCGGCAAGCAGTTTGTCTTCAAAGACGTGAAGTTTTCAGGGTCGGCAGCAGAAAAAATAAAAACTAAAAATGAAAAATAGAAGAGTAAAATGTAAAGATCATCCCGCCCCCTGCGTTGTGCAGAAGGCGGCTCACGTCATTGCCGGGCGTGTAGCGCCATACGTACCTCCTCTATCGTACTGCACAAGGCAAGGGGCGGGATACCGCAATTTTCCATTTTTCATTTTCAATTTTTCATTCTGATCGCATGTTCCGCAAATTCCTCCTTCTTTTTACCGTACCGGATCTTCGCACGAAGACGCTTTTTGTCCTGGGGATTTTGGCGATCTCCCGCGTGGCTGCCGCGATTCCGGTGCCGGGTGCCGACCCCGCGCGCCTCAAGACATTCCTGGCGGGCAACCAGTTCTTCGGGCTGCTCAACATCTTCTCCGGCGGCGTCTTGGAAAATCTCTCCATCGCCATGTTGGGCGTGGGGCCCTACATCACCGCATCCATCATCATGCAACTGGGCACCATGATCGTACCGCGCCTGAAAGAGATATATCAGGAGGAAGGAGAGGCGGGGCGGGAGCGCTTCAATCAGTATTCGCGCCTCCTGGCGGTCCCCTTGGCGTTTCTCCAGGGGTACGGCCTCTTGGTGCTCCTGGTGCGCCAGCAGGTGTTGCCGCCGCTGGACATCTTCGGCTACGCGTCAAATCTCATCATCATCGCGGCGGGCACCATGTTTCTTGTGTGGCTCGGAGAGTTGATCAATGAACAGGGCATCGGCAACGGGATATCGCTCCTCATTTTGGCGGGCATCGTCTCGTCCTTCCCCCGGGCGCTCCAGCAGGAATTTTTTGCGTTCCGCCCCGAGATGCTACCGGCCTATATCGGATTTGCGATCGTATCGCTCATCGTGATCGCGGGCGTCGTCGTGGTATCCGAGGGCGAGCGCGCGATACCGGTGTCCTACGCCAAGCGCATCCGTGGGATGCGCGTCTACGGGGGGACGTCCACCTACCTGCCGCTGCGCGTCAATCAGGCGGGCGTGATCCCCATCATTTTCGCGGTGTCCATCATTCTTTTCCCCGGGCTCATCGGGAGTTTCCTCTCCGGCGTGCCGCACCCCGCGGCCCAGCAGGCATCGGCGTTTCTGGTAACACTCTTCAATAATCAGTGGATATACGGTGTCGTCTATTTTTTCCTCGTTGTCGCGTTTACGTATTTTTACACGGCCGTGACGTTTGACCCCCAGCAGATCGCGGAGAACCTCCAGCGGCAGGGAGGATTTATCCTTGGTATCCGTCCGGGCAGGCCGACCGCAGAGTATCTCATCCGCATCTTGTCGCGCATCACGGTGGCGGGCGCCGTGTTCCTCGGCGTCATCGCGGTCCTGCCGCTCTTCGTCCAAGCGATATTTCCGATCCGCGCGCTCACAACCGGCGGCACCGCGCTTCTGATCGTGGTCTCCGTCATCATCGAAACCGTCAAGCAGGTGAATGCCCAGCTCGTGATGCGCGAGTATGAGAGGATTTAAGGAGATGGTTTTACAAAGCCCTGTTTCGTAGCGAACACGCAGAAATCCGAGCGAGGCGAGGACGGACGACGAAGGCGTACTTGGCGAAAGTACGCCGAGGAGGACGGACGAAGCCGGAGCAGGACTTCTGCGTGTGCAGTAGAATAAAGGGTTTTGTAACCATCTCAATCAATGAAAGATCTCAAAGGCAAACTGACGATTGTGGTGCTGGGGCGCTCCGGCTCGGGCAAGGGTACGCAGGCGAAATTTATTCTCCAGCGCCTGCGGCGCGCGGGCGTTTTCCACCTGGAGACCGGCAAGTTTCTTCGCGATCTCATGGCGCGCAAAAATGTGACGACGGAACTGGCGCGCCGGCACCTCATGGAGCGGGGGGATCTGTTCCCGTGGTGGTTTCCGATCTTTCTCTGGATGCGGGAGATCATCGCGCACGGCCGTGCGGACAAGCACCTGGTGGGCGACGGCACGCCGCGGCGCCTGTCCGAGGCGCGTCTCATTGACGAGATGATGCTGTGGCACGGGAGGCCGGAGGCCTTCTGCGTCTATGTGGACGTGAGCCGTCAAGAGGCGCGGCAACGGCTTCTGGCCCGCGGCCGCGCGGACGACACGCCCCAGGCCATAGAAAACCGCCTGAATTATTTTCCCCGCGACGTGGTGCCGGTGCTGCGCTACTACCGGCGGCACGGGCGGCTCATCCGGGTCAACGGCAGACAGGCGACGGAGCGCGTGGCCCGCGACATTGACGTAGCACTTGCGCGGTATCTCGGAAAACAATGGCCGCGGACATAACGATAAAGACAGCGGCGGACGTAGAGACGCTACGCTACGGCGGCAGGCGGCTCGGAGACATAGTGCGGCGCCTTACCGGAGAAGTGCGGCCGGGTATCTCCACGCGTGACCTTGACACACTGGCTGAACAGTGGATTATTGCGGCAGGCGGGGTACCGGTCTTCAAGGGTTATCGGGTCAAGGAAGTAGCAACGCCTTTCCCGGCGTCTATCTGCGCCTCCATCAACGAAGAGGTGGTCCACGGCATTCCGCGCCCGGATAAGATTTTGCGCGAAGGCGACATCGTGGGGATTGATATCGGTATGCGGTGGCCCGCTTACGCACCGACCACCGATCACCGACCACCGACCAATAATATGGGAGTAGAACAAAAGGCCGGTCTGGTGACTGACATGGCAGTAACCGTCGGTGTCGGAAAAATTACTCCGGATGCGGCGCGCCTCATTCGCGCGACACGCGAAGCGCTGGATGCGGGCATTGCCATAGCACGGCCGGGTGCCGCCATCGGCGACATTGGCCATGCGGTTGCTGCGCGCCTCAAGGAAGACAACCTCGGGATCATCCGCGACTTGGCGGGGCATGGCGTGGGATATGAATTGCATGAGCCGCCGCTCATTCCCAATTACGGTACTGCGGGAAA
>JBBTVQ010000044.1:0-5147 GCA_038063095.1 Patescibacteria group bacterium | reverse complement strand
CATGCGGCTTCGCATCCTTCCGCTCGGCCGCCGCCTCCACGAGCCGCCGCTCATTCCCAACGACGGCATACAGGGAAGGGGAGCGGTGCTCACCGAGGGAATGGTGATTGCGATTGAGCCCATGGCAACCTTGGGCGGCTGGCGCATCGTGTTGGACGACGACGAGTGGACGTTCCGCACCGCGGACCGGTCGCTTGCCGCGCACTTTGAGCACACGATTGCGGTCACCAGAGACGGTGCAGAGGTATTGACGGCGCCTGGCAGATAGCGTAGGGTTGCCGATAATAGTGTAAAATACGCATATCCGATAAAAGGACTTCGGACGCCGTCACGCACGGTGTCCATTTTTTTTGTCCGTCAGAACCTATTGAAGATTGAAGTCCGACCACATATCATATTTGAAGTCATGTTTGAAGTTCCACTTCAAACATCCGTATGGAGGATGGAGGGGTGGATGAAGTCAAAATTCGGCCTTTGTATCCATTCGCGCATATGCATTAGAAATGCTTGGGGGTCGCCTACGTATTCGGCCAAGAAAGATTTCTCGATAATCTTCGGAAATTGGGGCGCATCCAGATAATCGGATAAGCTTGACCACCGGTATTGTTTAAGAAACGATAGCGCTTTTGCTACGTTTCGTATTCTGCCGTCTCTCCACTCTGGCATGGAAAGATCAAGCGGATTGAGATGGATGTAATGGGGAAGGTGGGTAAGATGAGATTCCTTTTCAAGCAATACTGCCTTGAACACTCCTTGGAAGAGAGGGCCTACACGGGTGTTGCGGAGGTTAAAATAGTTTGTGTACCCCGTTCCCAGTTTTCGCATAAATTCCGTAATGCCGTCTTCAGCAACCTGGCGAAGCATACAATGATAATGGTTGGGCATAAGGCAAAATGTCAGAATTTCCACCAGCGGCTTCCCCCGTGTTTGAAGTTCCACTTCAAACACGGAACGATGGAGGTTTGTTGCAGGAGCGGTAGTATTGAAAACGCGCAGGGATTTCAAAAATCGCAGGCGATCTCTGTCATCTGTGAAGATGGTTCTTTTCTCTACGCCACGGTTGTATATGTGGTATATTTCTCCTTCGGCAAATTGTAGATTCTGCATGCCAATAGGATAACCTGTTTGAAGTGGAACTTCAAACAGTGATGAAAGGAACCTTTAGACGTTTGCTTTTTGTGAGCGGGCATATACAATCAAAGTACATGCGGTATTTGGGGATTGATTATGGCAAGGCGCGGATTGGGGCGGCGACTGCGGATGAGGAGACGGGGATTGCGATACCGCGGGGTATCATCCGGCGCGAGGATGACGCGCAGGCGATCGCGGAAATAAGAATACTTGCGAGAAAAGAAGGGATTGAAAAAATCGTGGTTGGACTGCCGCTCGCCATGGACGGCGCGGAGACGGAAATGTCACGTGCGGCGCGCGCGTTTGCCGAGAAACTGAGCGTGGTTTCAGCCGTGCCGGTTGCGTTTGAAAACGAGATGTTGACGACGCGGATGGCAGGGCACGCGGGTGTGGCAAAAGATTTGATTGACGCTTCATCCGCCGCGATTATTTTGCAGTCGTATCTGGATAAAAAGATAGAAGATAAAAGATAAAGGTATTCAGCGTTTTATCTTTTATCTTTTATCTTTTATCCTTGTAAGCGTGTTTCTCTCCTGGATCATCCCTGCATATAATGAAGAACATCGGATTGAGAAAACCATCCGAGAAGTGTCCGCGTTTCTCCGCGCAAAAAATTTTCCCGGAGGATTTGAAATCATTGTCGCCAACTCCGCCTCGCGGGACCGAACCGCTGATAGGGTAGCGCGTCTACAGAAAGAAATCCCTGAGTTGCAGATGTTGACTCTGGAAAATAAGGGCAAGGGGTGGGCCGTACGCCAGGGGATGATTCACGCCCGGGGCGCCACACGGATGTTTGCGGATGCGGACAACTCCGTATCGCCGGATCATCTGGACACGTTTCTGCCCCTGCTCTGTATGGATGCGGAGGGACCGCGAGCGGATTGCGCTGACGTGGTGATCGGCTCCATAGAAGTCCCCGGCGCCCAGATTCAGGAACACGCGCAATGGTACCGGAGAATGCTCGGAAAACTCGCAAAATATGTGATCCGTGCGGTTTCGGGGCTCTATGCGATTCATGATTCACAGCGCGGATTCAAAGTATTTTCGCGCCGCGCCGCAGAGACGGTTTTTGCGCGTCAGACCCTCACCGGATGGGGATTTGATTTTGAAATATTGCTTATTGCCAAGATCCATGGGTTCCGGATCCGCGAAGTTCCGGTGTGCTGGATCAATCCCCCCGACTCAAAAGTAGGCGTGGGTGCCTACGCGACGACGTTGGGGGAACTCATCCGGGTGAAATGGAATAAGATGAAAGGAATCTACCAATGAAAGAAGTGGTTTCAGAACTTCGGCAGGATTTGGTATCCGGCGATTGGGTGGTGATCGCGACCAGTCGCGCCAAGCGCCCGCATGACTTTATTATTCGAAAGCGAGACGCGTTCTCGCAGCCGAAAGATACGTGTCCGTTTGAGACGTTACACGGGAATGCCCGCGCCGTATACTCCCTCCGTGACAGCAGCGCGCCGCAAAACGGCGGCGCGCCGCACTCCAGCGGCATGCCGGACGATTGGTGGGTGCAGGTGGTGCCCAATAAGTATCCGGCGCTCACCGCAGGGGCATGTCCCACGGTTGAGCGTCACGGCCCGTATCAGATGGTTGCGGGTATCGGTGTTCACGAAGTCGTGATCACGCGCGACCACGAGCGCGCGCTGGATGCCATGGCCGTGCCGGAAGCGGAATTGGCGCTCCGTGCGTATCAGGACCGATTGATTGCCATCACGCAGGATCCGTGCATCCGGTATGTGTCGATTTTTTACAATCACGGGCCGCAAGCGGGTGCGACGATAGCGCATCCGCATTCCCAGATCATTGCCACCCCGGTGATTCCTCCGGATATCAGCCGGAGCATTGCGGGGTCCGGCGCCTATTTCCAAATTCATCACGAGTGCGTGCACTGTGTAGCGCTCGCGTATGAGCGGCAGGCGCGCGAGCGGGTGGTATATGAAAATGAGCACGCTGCGGTACTGGCCCCCTTTGCTTCCAAGACAGCGTTTGAGTTGCGCGTGCTTCCGCTCCGCCACGAGGCGTACTTTGAGGCGGCGGACGCCGCTGTCCGCCACGGCGTTGCCGAGGCGCTCATCGCAGCGCTGGCAAAACTCTCAAAAGGGCTGGACCGTCCCGATTATAATTTTTTTCTCCACACCGCGCCGGTGGCCGAGGAGAATCGCTTTGCACACTACCATTGGCACATTGAGATCATCCCCAAGACCGCGGTGTGGGCCGGGTTTGAAATCGGCACCGGCATTGAGATTTCCGTCATCACCCCCGAATCAGCCGCAGCGTTTCTGAGAAATATCTCTGTTTGAAGTCCGACTTCAAACAGAAGCGGCGCGGATTATTCCAGTGCTACCTCTGCGACAAAGTCACAGTTTGCGTCTTGAATGAATTCCGACATTTGACGAAGGAAGTCCTTTGGCCCCCCGATACACTCATTGAGAAATGCGGGACTGATTACCGAAGGGAAATTCTTTCTTCCGAGGTAATCGGGCAAACTTGACCACCGGTATCTTTGGAGTATTCTCATTATTTTGCGAGGATTGCGTATTTTTCGTTTTCGCCACTCCGGCATGGTAATATCCAGGGGGTTCAGATGGATGTAATGCGGAAGATGCGTGAGATGCCCTTCTTGTTTCAGCAGTATCGCTTTGAATTTGCCTTGAAAGAGGGAGCCGACGCGGGTATATTTGAGGTTGAAATAATTAGTGTAGCCGGTGCCGAGCTTGCGCATAAACTCAGTGATGCCGTTTCCCTCTTTTTGTCTCATCATGAGATGATAGTGGTTGGGCATGAGGCAAAATGAGAGAATCTCAACCAATGTTTGTTTCCGTCTTGTTTGAAGTCGGACTTCAAACGGCTGGCGGGCTGGATTAAAGACGGGCGCCGTATCGTTGAACTCATAAAGATCAGCGATAAAACGAAGACGGTCCTTATCTTCAAGAAATATGTTCCTTTTTTCAACCCCGCGATTATAAATATGATATACATATCCTTCTACAAAGTGAGGTCTTTCCATATGATGTCTATCTTACCCTGTTTGAAGTCGGACTTCAAACAGAGGAGGTGTGGATAAATCATGCTTGCGGGGGGGGCGATGTGGTATAATGCTCTATGGTGTTGTGGCAATGGTCATAATAATCTTCTTCGGCGCGGCGGCGTCTTATAGTCCTATACAATAGTCGTTTTGTAATTTGTCATCGTTTGTAATTTGGATCTTCGCGCATATGGACCTCCTCTCTCAATACAAACAAGAGCATCCTGAAGCGTTTCAGGACAAGAAAGCAGTACCCTTGACCGATGAATACGGACGGGTCTATACCGGAATGATAGGACTCGTGATGCGCCTCTCCGGAGGCAGGATACGGGATGGGAGGACGGCGAGTTATGCGCTGCTTGCCGCGGCAGCGGTGATTGTAGTTATTGCTCTGTATTTTTTTATCTCCGGAATCGGCGGAGGCGCCGGTGCGCCACTACCATATGAACAGACATATCAACCGAAACCATAAACTCTCCTGCGCAAAGGGATTTACTCTCATTGAATTGTTGGTGGTCATTTCCATCATCGGGCTTTTGTCATCCATCGTATTGACGAGTGTCAATTCCGCGCGCAATAAAGCAAAAGTCGCGCGCGCCGCAGTGGATTTGAAGCAACTGGTGCTCGTATTAAATCTGTATCTTGACGCCAATAACGCGTATCCGTGCTTTGATCATGCATGGGATGATACAAAAGAGAGACAATGGTCTGCGCCGTATATTCCGGTCTGGCCCACGCCGCCATGGGGGAATACCTATCATTGGGAACATAGCCAGCAGGGATTTACTTTTTCAATCTCGATCAACGCTCCCGGGCACCAGAATGCGCAAGATTTAGATAAAGCCATAGATGACAATAATCTTTCTACTGGGGTGATACGAGGCCATGGTGACAGATTAGAATACGGCGGCATGGATCAAAATCTACCGTTTGTGGATTGTCATATATGAAGATTTTCATTACGCACGAGATACCTAACCGTGGC
>JBBTVQ010000043.1:0-3022 GCA_038063095.1 Patescibacteria group bacterium | reverse complement strand
TCCGTGGTCTTGGTCACCAGGATTTCTCCCTTTCTGAATCGCGCGATCCGGCGCGTATCGGCAATCACGCGGGCTTTGCCCGAAGCAATGCCGCTGCCGACCGCAGTACCCCGGGCGATCTCCCTGCCGTCTTCTTTGCGCGCGTATTCTTTTATTTTTGAAAAATCAGCAGCGGCATGCACGGTCTCCGGCCGCGCCTGCACGATGAAAATCTTTCCGGTCGCGCCATCCTTCGCCCACTCAATGTCCATCGGCGTGCGACTCCCGGTTTTCTTGGAATAATGCTTTTCTATGGCAATGCCCCACGCCGCAAGTCGCGAAATTTCCTTGTCGTCCAGTACGAACGCGGCGCGCTCCCGCGCGGTGGTAGGCACTTCGCGCGTGCGCCGGATGCCGCTCCGGGCGGCGGCATAGATCAGCTTTCTTTCTTTTCTGCCTAGCGCTTTGCTGATGACGGGAAGCGGCGCGCCGGGCGGCACTTTTTTGGATACCAGATATTCATCCGGCGCTACGCGCCCCTGGACGATCATCTCTCCGAGTCCCCACGAGGCGTTTATCACCACGACGTCGCGGAACCCGGTCTCGGTGTCTGCGGTGAACATCACGCCCGAGGCCCCGCGGTCCGCAGCCACCATCTGCTGGACCACGACAGCCAGCAGGTGATCCGGATCGCCTATATCCTTGTCGCGGCGGTATGACACGGCGCGGTCGGTACACAGGGAGGCAAAGACCGCTTGTACTGCGCGAGACACGTCTTTGGCGCCGGAGACGCCAAGATAGCTCTCATGCGCTCCGGCAAAGCTGGCATCCGCGTGATCCTCGGCAGTGGCGCTGGAGCGCACCGCGACTGAGACGTTTTTGCCGCAGCGCTTTTCCAAAGCGGCGTAGTACCCTGCGATTTCCCGTGCCAAGTCGCGGGGCAGCGATGCGGCCATGATGGTTTCTCGCAGGTACCGCGCGCCGCCGATGCCATCATTTCCCGCGAGCGCCTTATGTACCGTACCCGTCAGCCCGGCCTGTTTTAGAAAGTGTTGGAACCCCGCGGTGGTCACGACAAATCCGGGCGGCACAGCGACGCCCGCACTCCTTAGATGCCGCATCATCTCTCCTAAAGACGCGCCCTTGCCGCCGGCCAGCGCCGTGTCTGCGATACCGATCCGTTCCAGCGGTGCCACCCATGCGTCTTGCGCTGATATTTTTTTTCCCATGTTGTTCTGATGGTATATCATTGATAACCAATGAAAAAGGCGGCTGGTTTGCCGCCGTGGTCTCGTCTCGGGGCTACAAATGGTAATCGGGATCACCGATTCGTTTGTGGCGCATTCGCAGGGACCCCCGTTCCATAATGGCATCTGCCGCTGTGCCGTACGTGAGGTCGTCCGCCTCCCGCCGGAGCGGAGTAAAGCTCGCCCGCACCGCTTCGGGAATCACATCCTTGTCCATGCGTTCCAGCGCGCGGCACACCGTCTCATACCGGTCCTGAAAATCAGCGTCATGCCGGCAGAGGCGTTGGGCTTTATCGCGTACATCGGCGGATGCCCGATGCCCCGTAAGATAGCGCGCGACGGTACTGAGCGGTGCCCGGAAAAAGTCCGTCAGGAGGAGCAGACAGGCGAGTTGCGCGGGATGGCCTGCGGGCAACTCCTTGTGTTCAAGATCGGTAACCGTAACCGGCGGGAATGCCTGTGCGACCTCCACGCGGATTTTCATCATAAAGCGCTCCCACGCGTGTTTCTCTTTATTATTTCTTGGCACGAAATGGAACGCCGGAATTGGTTTGACTTTCTCCGGCGGCTGGTGGACAGAACAGAATTTCGAATCGTTGCCTGATCGGAGCGTTGCTCCGCATACGCGGCATTTTGCCATGACGAGCTCCTTCTCAAGGTGCGATTGGCTGCAGATAGAATACTCTACTGCCGAAAGCGCGTCAAATCTTTGAAACGGAATGGAACATATGCTATTATTATCGTCTGTAAGAAATCGCCGCGTTGTTCATACTTTAGTGTCATTCCCGCCCCCGCTTTCGCGAGGGTACACTCCAGCGGGAATCCAGAGGGACCAGTTATTGGCTTGGGTATGGTGTTTCTGGATTCCCGCTCCCCACTTTCGTGAGGACAAGTTTCGCGGGCATGACGTCCTTATAAGAAAAAGTGTGAACAACGCGAGTAAATCTTACATATCGTCGTATGAATAGAATACTCTATATTCTTCTGGCGGCGTTGGCGGTTGGCGTTGGTGTGAGCGCACTGCATTATCTGACGCGCGGGGAGCCGGCGCCACCAGTATCTTTGCCCAGCGAGATGTCTCTGGCGGGGTCGGAGGCGGCGGAAACGCGGCAGCGCGTCGCCGCAGAAAACATAACGGTGACGATGAAGACGAGCCACGGCGACATCATGCTGGAATTGTTTGCCAAAGACGCGCCACGTACCCTGGAGAATTTTGTGAAGCTCTCGCGCGAGGGATTTTATGACGGCACAAAGTTCCATCGCGTGATCAAGGGGTTCATGATTCAGGGCGGGGATCCGAACAGTAAAGACGACGACTGGTCTGATGACGGCACCGGGGGTCCCGGATACCAATTTGAGGATGAGATAAACGCGCGCAAAATCGTGCGAGGCGCCTTGGCCATGGCAAATGCCGGCCCCGGCACCAACGGGAGCCAGTTCTTCATCGTGACCGCGGATGCCGCGCCGTGGCTGGACGGCAAACACACGGTATTCGGCCGGGTGGCCGCGGGCATGGACGTCGTGGACAAAATAGAGAACGTCCGCACGGACAAGGCAAAGGGAGACCACCCGATTGAGAACGTGACGGTCACTGCGGTAGAGATCTTGAAGCAGTAGCGCTGTGGATTACTTTTTTGCGCGCATGCGGGAAGTCGCGATATAGTATCCGTATATGACATCACCAAAAAAGAATCTGTACATCGCAATCGTCATTATCGTCATTGCGGGCGCTGGCGCCGCGTGGTGGTATTGGTACCGCGCGCCCGAGCCCCTGCCCAATACTACGGCGGGGCAAG
>JBBTVQ010000042.1:0-3158 GCA_038063095.1 Patescibacteria group bacterium | reverse complement strand
CTATCCGCGATACGGTATAAAAATAACCCACTTTTAAGTGGGTTATTTTGGCTCCCCGGGCAGGATTCGAACCTGCGACCGTATCCTTAACAGGGATCCGCTCTACCGCTGAGCTACCGGGGAATATATGGTGAGTATATCTCCGCATACGTCACTACGCAAGGTAGCGGGTCGGCAAACATGGTCTTATCATGGCTCACTTCTTGACCTATAGGTTGAGAGGTGAGCCATGATTCATTTCATTCGTAAAAAAAGCCCGGGCAGAGGCGGATGCCTCGCTCGGGCTAATTGGGGGCTTATACGGATGATGCCGCATGGATTGGCTCGTGAGCGTCCACGTATGCCCGTAATTCGGCGGGGTACCGGATGCAGCGATCATATAGTTCATGAGTGACGACTTGCCGATCGCGGCAAAAATACAGCAATTCACTCCACCTGAATCCTGTGATATACGGCACATCGCCGATGCGAGGATTATCCTCGTTCGCCGCACGGTCTATCAGCGTCAGGCATGCGCTGACCATAAGGCCGTTGCGCCGATAAAGAGCAATGATTTCCTCCAGTGTTCTGCCGCTGGTACGCAGGTCGTCTATCACGATGACGGACTGCCCTACTTCATAGAACCCGTCAATCTCATTTCCTAGACCGTGGCCCTTTGCGGCGAGCCGCGGGCTGATCATGGGGACGTCGGTCATATCCGACAATGCAACGACCAGCGGCGTTACGGCTTGGGGCGCGTCGCTGATGCAATGAAAGAAAACACCGCTCTCCTCTATCAACTGCTCCATGTACCGCGCCGTGTTTCTGCGAAAGCGCGGCCTGGAGCGGAGCGGTGCCCGCAAGTCAATATAAAACGGCGAGCGCGGCGCGCGAGGGTAGCGTTTATGCGTGTTCAACGCCCATCCCCGATCCGGATCAAACATAATCGCGTGATTGTGAATCAACTGTTCCGCCATCTGCGTGTTGAATCTCACGTTTATCTCCTTATCTATCTCATCTATCTCTGCCCTGCAGTGCGCGTGAGGACGATACGTCGCATGCCGGAATAATGCTACGGCCGTACTTGATAAAATCGGATATGGCGAATTTTCCCTTCCCTCTCAAGGTTTGCTGTGTCAAGGTGCGTTGGGACCACGGGTTATATAGCATACGCGCGGCATGTTTTCAAGAGACCAACGCGCGTCGCGTCCCAAACTAACCCCCGCATACGCGGGGGTTAGTTTGGGACGCTAATTGTGCTTTCTCTTGTGTTACGACCGGCGCGCGAGCCACTGGCCGGTGTAGGATTTTTTTACTTTCGCAATATCCATCGGAGTCCCTGCGGCGATTACCTCGCCGCCGCGCTCCCCCGCTTCCGGACCCAGGTCAATGATCCAGTCCGCATTGCGCAGGACGTCCAGATTGTGCTCAATTACGAGCACGGTGTTCCCTTTGGCGACGAGCGCCTGCAGGACCGTGAGCAATTTCTGAATATCGTCAAAATGGAGTCCGGTGGTGGGCTCGTCCAAGACATAGAGTGTGGCACCAGTATCGCGGCGCGAGAGTTCGGTGGCAAGCTTGACGCGCTGGGCTTCCCCGCCGGAGAGCGTGGGTGCGGGCTGTCCCACGCGCATGTAGCCCAGGCCCACGTCCGCCAACGTGCGGAATTTTGCCTGAATCGCCGGAATCGCGCTGAAAAAATCCAGCGCCTCTTCAATGGACAGCGTGAGCACGTCGTCAATGGTTTTGCCATTGTATTCAATCTCCAGCGCCTCGCGGCTATAGCGCTTGCCGCGGCACTCTTCACACTCCACGTAGACGTCCGGCAGAAAATACATCTCTATCTTTTTGACGCCCTGTCCCTCGCACTGCTCGCACCTGCCGCCTTTGACGTTGAAGCTGAATCTGCCCGGGCCGTAGCCCCTGACACGGGCCTCCGGGGTCGCGGCAAAAAGGCCGCGGATAAAGACAAAGGCGCCGGTGTAGGTCGCGGGATTGGAGCGCGGGGTGCGGCCGATCGGCGACTGATCCACCACGACGACTTTGTCTATGTGCTCCACGCCCGTGATCTGCCGGTGGGCGCCCGGAATGAGATGCGCGCCGTGGAGACGGGCCAGCAGGGCTTTTGCCAAAATGTCGCTCACCAGCGTGGACTTACCGGAGCCCGAGACGCCGGAGACGCACACGAGCTTTCCGAGTGGGATTTTTACGTCAATATTTTTCAGATTGTGTTCCGCGGCGCCCCTGATTGTGATCCGATGTTCAGACATTCTCATATTCTCAAGAATGTGAGAATGTCTGATGGATACCTTTTTTCTGCCGGAGAGATAGTCGCCCGTAGGGGTATGGGCTTTGAGGATCTCTTTCGGCGTGCCGGAGAATATAATCTTGCCGCCGTGCCTGCCCGCACCCGGGCCGATGTCAATGATCCAGTCCGACTCGCGCATGGTCTGGGCGTCGTGTTCCACCACGATCACGGTATTGCCCAGGTCGCGGAGGTTTTTGAGGGTTGCGATGAGACGCGCGTGGTCGCGGGGATGGAGCCCAATGGACGGCTCATCCAAAATGTAGATGATGCCGGTGAGGCGCGAGCCGATCTGGGTTGCGAGTTGTATCCGTTGCGCCTCGCCGCCGGAGAGCGTGGTGGACTCGCGGGAAAGCGTCAGATATTCCAGCCCCACGTCGTGCAGAAACTGCAGGCGCTTGACTATCTCTTTGACGAGCGGTAATGCAATTTTGAGATCGTTGGGTGACAACCCGTCCTCTTTCTTGACGATGAGCCCTGCAAAAAAATCTTTCGCGGACTCTACGGTCCGCTCGCTTACCGAAGCGATATTTTCGCTGCTTATTTTTACTGCAAGAGATTCTCTCCGCAGGCGCCTGCCGCCGCACTCGTGGCATGTCCGGACGATCATGTATTTTTCAATCTCTGCGCGCGTAAAATCCGAGTCGGTCTCTTTCCACCGGCGCTTGAGATTGGGAATCACGCCTTCAAAACTGGATGCTGGACTCTGGATGCTGGATGCCGGAGTATCTGGCTTTTGTATGCCTTCGCCGTAAAGAATAATGGCGATGACATCTGTCGGAAGATCTGCCACGGGCGTATTTAGGGAAAATCCGTGGCGGGACGCCACGTCGTCCAGAATCCACCAGTACCAGCTCTGCCTGCCCAGGCGGTG
>JBBTVQ010000041.1:0-7378 GCA_038063095.1 Patescibacteria group bacterium | reverse complement strand
TAGAAGTCGTGGTTGCCGACTATGTGGCCGCATTTGCGGATCTCAGTCCGCAGATACGCGGAAAAGACGGCGTGCAAATAAATATCAGTTCGCCGAATACCCCCGGGCTCCGAAGCTTGTTTGACCGCCTGCCGGAATTTCTTGGCTCCTTCATTCAGAAGGCGCGGCAGACGGAATACGGACTCCATCTCCCGCCGCTCATCCTGAAAGTCCCGCCGGACGGACTTACGCCGGAGGATTACCGCACTGTAGTCGTGACTGCTGCGGAATGCGGCATCCGCGGAATTGAAGCGACCAACACCACGGCAGACGAGCACATCAAAAAGTCATACGGCATGACTGAAGCAGGAGGAGTATCCGGAGACCCACTGCGCTTGCGTGCAAACGAGTGCCTCGCGCATCTGCGCGCCTCTGCCGAAGAGAAAAGCATTGATCTCATCGGTGTCGGCGGCATCATGAACGCGCGCCACGCGGAACAGAAATGGCGGGCGGGCGCCAAGGCTATTCAGATCTACACCGGCCTCGTCTTCAGAGGCCCGCGTCTCATCGGTGAATGCCTGGAAACGTACCATGAGCTGACGAGATAGGCGCAGGAGACAGAATAGAATTTCAACGCCGCCTGGACACCCCGTCCCGCGCGGCATTTTTATTGCATCCCCACATCAACACAACATCTCTACGATCGTATGAATGTTGTGTTGAGATACCAAATGCGGTATCATATCTCTATGCGCTACCGCGAACTTACGCGAGCAATACTTGAACATCTCGCGGAATCGGGACCGATTATCCTTGATCTCTTGTTGCCGCCGCATCCCCGATCACGGCTTGCCCGCGCGCTTCTTGGTCTTGACAGACACCGACATTCTCGTTCACACAAAGCGGCAAAACACTCGCTCTCCAGCACGCTCTATCGCCTTCGAAAAGACGGCCTCATCGCGAAAAAGGGTCCGGAAAGAAAATCGTGGTGGATGATCACCCCCAAAGGCAAGATTTTTCTACGCTCCGCTGCACAGAAAAAATCAGCGCCTCAACGCTTGGAATATCCAACACTTCCGCCTTCCGATCACACTGTCCGCCTTGTCTCTTTTGATATTCCGGAAAAACAGCGCAGAAAACGCGACTGGCTGAGAAGCGAACTTCTGCAATGCGAATACCGCATGCTACACCGCAGCGTATTCATTGGCAATCGTCCGCTGCCGGAAGAACTTTTGGAAGAAATCGCATCGCTCGGACTCATGCAATACCTGCAAATCGTCAGCATTGACCGCATGGGCACGCTCTCGCAGAGCGCCTAAACCGTATCATCTCAACATCCAAACGATCGTAGAGATGTTGTGTTATTTTACGACAAAAAGTCAGGGGCGTAGATTCACCACAGACGAGACGGCTGCACCGAAGAATGTCTGTTCATCATCTCTCTTTCGTAGTGAAGTTCAGCGGCGCGCGGCGGATGTCAAGAATCGGCCCGCTCTTCCCATCTCACTTTTGCGACTGTCCACAAAGAGCTTCAATACTCCAACCCGCGGCGGGCTTTGACGCCTTTGTGATACGGATGCTTGATATCGCGCATTTCGGTGACGAGGTCCGCGCGGTCTATGAGCTCCTGCGCCGCGTCGCGGCCCGTGAGGACGAGGTGTTCCAGTTTGTCGCTCGCGACGTCAACAAACTCCAGCACGTCTTCTTTAGTGATCAGGTTGAGATGCACCGCGTTGTGCACTTCGTCCAAAATCAGAATATCCCAGTTGCCGGATGCGGCCTCTTTCCTCGCAAACGCGAGCGCCTCCTCCGCGGCTTTCTCATGCTCCTCGAGCGGCAACGTGTCGCCCAAAATCCCCACAAACCCTTTACCCATTTTGGCAAGCTTGAACCGCGGCTCAAGCCCGGCGGCAAACACATCTTCCCCGGATTTCCACGGTCCTTTGATAAACTGCACCATCAAAACGCGCTTGCCCTCGCCCACGGCCCGCATTGCGGTACCAAGTGCGGCCGTGGTCTTGCCTTTCCCGTTGCCGGTGAAGATGTAGAGCATAGAAAAAAGTGATTCACCGCGATTCGCATCAATGCGTAATCACGTATTGATAAATCCAGCTGTGGTGCCCGCAGGTAAAAAAATAGACCGAATGTCCGTCTCGGAAACGAAAAAGGATCCGGTATGCCGGATCTATGCGGAAACTCCAGTACTCTTTTGATTTCGGCTTGAGTTTCTCTGTCTGTAATGAGGGATGAAAGGGATTCTCCCGAAATATCTTCTCACGCCGTTCCGCCTTTCTCTGCACCGCCGCAGGCAGAACGCGGTATCTCTTTTCAAACTCGGGAGTATAAAAAATCTCGGTCATGCGCGCCGGAGATCTTTCAAACTGCGCAGGCGCTTGGTCTTGCCCTCTGCAATCTCTTTCTCGGCGCGGTCAATGCTTGCAATAAATTGGGGAGTAAAAAATCCCAAATCAGCGGCCAAACGCTCAAAACGCTCCGCGTCAAGTTCCACGCGAACTCTCCGTTCCCGCTTTACCGGAGGCCTGATAGTAAGAGTGAGTACGTTCATATTCAAAGTATATCACCGATTGAAGTCTGGCGCAAATATCTGGCGCATCGCGGTACCCAGCGCCGCCGTGGTCTTGCCCTTGCCGGTGAAGATGGAAAGCATAGTATTATGGAAAGAAAATCGGCAGGTAAACTGCCGATTTTATATTCACAGTCGTTCCCTCATTGATCTCCTCCGGTTTCTCGCAGAAACGATACAGATGCTTTTTCGTGACCAAAAACAGGTCGCTAAAATCTCATCTTTATTCTCGCTTCGTGCTTTCCCCGGCGAAACTGCAACTCCGTGCGCCGTGGTTAGGCCGGTGGTTTGCAGGCGCAACGAGGGAACGACTATAAATATCTCAAAGTTTGATAAACTGCCTTACGGTAAGTCCCGCCTGCTTGATTATTTTGCTCAGTAGACCACGCCCAATATTCTTGCCGCCGTGCACGGGAACGGATGTTATACGGCTCGTGACGGGATGTTGAAAAAAGTAATGGCTTCCCTTGGTATAGATATAGCGAAACCCGGCGCGTACCAGCTTCTGCATGACCGCGCGGGTCGTCAAAATCGGCAAGATACTCATGCGACGGGCACGGCATGCCTACCGACACTCCGTATCTGAAACACTCCCTGTTTTTCCACTTTCGCCACAATGCCAGCTTCAATCGCGCCTTCTATGGCTTCTCTGATCATCCGCTTCGCTTCAGCGAGCGTTTTGCCCCAAGAAAGAGCACCCTGCACGCCACGGGCTTCTACCACATATCCCCCCATATCTTTTTCCGGCTCAAAGGAGCACGGAAAAGAGCCGTATATCGTCTCTACAGCGATAATTTTCTTACCATTCGCCTTGTCCATGATCCAATGGTAGCACCCATGAGAGAAATCAGCAACCGCCGTTCGAGGTACCACACTGGATGCACGTTTTGCAGGTGCCGGTCTGGATGAGCATCCCGCCGCAGACGCGGCAGATGGAATCGGCAAAGACCCGGGCGATGCCCTGATCGCTCGCGAGCACCGCCGTCTGATGCAACATCGGAGCCCTGCGCAACTCCCTTTTTTCTTCCCGTGCTGGTTTTTCCTGCGCCACCACTATTTCTTTCGGCGGCGCTTTGATGCCGAGCTCATCCAGTTCGGACTCGGATAGAAAGCGTAGCGCCAAGTACCGAAAAATGTAGTCGGCGATGGATGTCGCCACCTGTACGTCCGGATTCTCGGTGTAGCCGGCGGGCTCAAACCGGCTGTAAGAGAAGCGCTTGACGAAATTTTTGAGCGGCACGCCGTACTGGAGCGCGATGGAGACGGATATGGCCGCCACATCCAGGAGTCCGGCCAGCGTGGAGCCCTGTTTGGACATCCGAATAAATATCTCGCCCAAGGCCCCGTCCTCGTGCATGCTGTAGGTGAGAAATCCCTCGTGCCCCGCGATGGAGAACTTATGCGTCTCCGAGGGACGCGTGGCCGGCAGGTGCCGGCGCACGGGCTGGCTCGCTTCTTTCTTTTTCTTCTCCGTGTCGGAGAGATTCAAGGGCTGCGCGGCCTTGGACCCGTCGCGATATACGGCAAACGCTTTGAGCCCCATCTTCCAGCCCATCATGTAGGCCTCCATGATTTCTTCCGCTGTGGTCTCCGCGGGCATATTGAATGTCTTTGATACCGCACCCGAAAGAAAGGGTTGGGCCGCGGCCACCATCTTGACGTGCCCCTGCCAGGAGATAGCGCGGCTTCCCTGCAGGGGCTTGATCGCGCAGTCAAACACCGCCAAGTGCTCGTTCTTGATATGGGGAGCGCCTTCAATGGTACCGCGTTCCTCAATGTATGAGAGGATGACGCGTCGTTCTTCCTCGCGGTACCCCAATTTTTCCAGCGCCAGCGGGACCGTGGTGTTGACGAACTTCATGGTGCCGCCGCCGACGAGCTTTTTTGTCTTGACCAGCGCAAACTCCGGCTCAATGCCGGTCGTGGCGCAGTCCATCATCAAACTGATGGTGCCTGTGGGCGCCAAGAGCGTTACCTGGGCATTACGCACCCCGTATTTGCGTCCAAGCATCACCGCCCCGTCCCACGCGCGCGCTGCCGCGTCGTGGATCGCCCGATCCGCCACCAGACCCCGGCGCGCGCGCGCCATCGCATCACGATGCATGCCGATGACAGAGAGTTGCGGCTCTTTGTCTACCGCATATCCTTCGTACGGCCCCATGCGGCGGCTGATTTCAGCCGAATACCGGTACGCCTCGCCGGTCATGAGCGCGGTGATCGCCCCCGCGGTGTGGCGCCCGGCGTCCGAATCATACGGCATGCCCCAAGCCATAAGGAGCGCTCCAAGGTTTGCGTATCCCAGGCCCAACTGGCGGAACGCGTGGGCATTGGCCGCAATTTTTTCCGTGGGGTAACTGGCGCCCTCCACGATGATCTCCTGGGCCAAGAGCATGACATCAACGGTGTGGACAAATCTTCGCACGTCATAGGTGCCGTCCGCGTTGAGAAATTTCAAGAGATTGATGGAGGCGAGGTTGCACGCGGAGTTGTCAATGGACAAGTACTCGGAGCAGGGATTTGAAGTGGTGATCCTGCCGGTATTGGGGTTTGTGTGCCAGCGGTTGATCGTGGTGTCGTACTGAATGCCCGGATCTCCGGATTCCCAGGCGGCTTGTGCCATCTCCCGCATGAGATCGCGGGCGCGATACTCGTGAGCCGCCTCCCCGGTGGTAATATAGCGCGTGGTCCACTGCTCGTCCTGCTCCACCGCGTTCATAAACTCATCGGTCACGCGCACCGAGTTGTTCGCGTTCTGGTACTGAATGGAGTTCCACGCGGGATTATTGAGGTCGTACATCGGATATCCGGCTTCCATGAGCGCGTGCACTTTTTTCTCCTCTTCGGCTTTGCAGCGGATAAACTGCATGATGTCCGGGTGGTCCACGTTCATCACCACCATTTTGGCGGCACGGCGCGTGGAGCCGCCCGAGGCAATCATGCCCGCGACCGAGTCCGCACCGCGCATAAACGCCACCGGGCCCGAGGACCGGCCGCCGGCGGAGAGCGTTTCCCCGGAGGAGCGCAGGGGCGAGAGATTGACCCCGGACCCGGAGCCGCCCTTGAAAATAATCCCCTCGGTCTTGATCCACTCCAAAATGGAATCCATGTTGTCCTCCACCGCGAGCAGGAAGCAGGCACTGCACTGGGGCGTGTCCGTGACGCCCACGTTGAACCAGACCGGAGAATTGAATGCCGCGCGCTGGTGCAAAAGAATCGCGCGCAATTCGTCGCCGAACACCGCGGCTTCCGCCGTATCATTGAAATGCCCAAATCGCACGCCCCATTCGGAAATCACCCGCACCACGCGGTCAATCATAGAGCGCGCGGATGATTCCCGCTCCGGAGACCCGATCCTGCCGCGGAAATACTTGGAGCCCGCGATGGAGCAGGCGTTGTCAGACCAAAAATCCGGAAACTCAAGTTCCCGCTCCTCCACGGTGCTGTTCATGCCGCTGCCGCGGATCGTCACGCGCACCTTCTTCCAGCCCACCTGGTCATACGGATGCGCGCCCTCGCGGGTAAAGACCCGCTTGAGCGGCAATTTTCTGCTGCCGAGCTTGGGAGAAATAGTCATCCGCGCAACAACATCGCCAGCAGTCGCGGTCGGAACTACGGTTTTAGACGCCATAGGGATAGAGAGAGACAAAAAACCTTCCGCCTGCCGGACCCTAGAAACTGTTGAAAAAGTCTTCTTCGTAGCGAAAGCGCAGGATTTCGTGCGAGCCGAGGAAGGACGACGAAGGCGTACTTGGCTAAAGTACGCCAAGGAGGACTGACGAAGGCGGAGCCGAAATCCTGCGCTTGCAGCAGGAGAGGGACTTTTTCAACAGTTTCTTACAGACGATTTGAAAACTCCCGCGGGAGTTTTCAAATCGTCCCTTTCAGGCAAAAGAGAATCTTTGAGTCAAAAGTAGCCAATAATACTCTCATTCTACGCCCGCCAAAACCCGCGTCAAAGATTTTGTTGTGGATAACAACAAAATCATTGACAAACTAATAGGAATGTGCATATATTTACCGGGTATCCTCACCTTTCTTCGGCAAAACTTCTGACAAAAGGAGGCGTGACATGGCTGAAGACAGGATATCGTTCTTCCAAAAACACCTCGGCGATGGCCGATTGCGCGGGCAAATCACGATAGAAACGCTGGACGCTCGCGCGCTTCAAGAGATCTATGGCATACGGGGCATAAAGAATATCGCCCCTGGCACGATCCTTCAACAGGTAGACTACCCGGAAGAACCTCCGGAGAAAGTAATTGGCATCCTTCAGGGCGACCTGAAAAGAGCTTGGGAGGCCATGAGGGAACTCGAAAACTCCCTGTTTACCGATGAGCAGGGCGTAATCAATTTTTTCCTCGAGTTGCTGGACCAACTTCATCAACTCTATATCCAAGAAGGAGTCCGATAATCACAGAACGCCTTCGCAGAGCCCCATGGCTCCCGGCGGCTTTTCTATTTACCCCGCCTCCATCTCGCACAAGTACACTGCGGCGGAGTATTATGCCAAAACGAGCCGCCCGCCTTTGAGTGAAATGTGGAGGGCTGGTTGACAAATTGCCGAAGCGCGGAGGGAGGGAAACGGGGGCCCAGCCACGGTTTTGAGCTCAAAACTGTGGCTGGGCACACCGAGGGTTCCCCCCGAACGCGCGAGGACAATTTGTCCAGCCCGCAACGCTGAACGAAATGGCGGGCGGGGAGCAACACTATTTCCCCCTCCTCCGCAGAACCGCCGGAATCGCGTCCCAGTCGCTTTCCTGCTGGGGCGACTGACGGCGCGGAAGGGGTGGTGGCGTTTCCATTCCCGCCATGCCG
>JBBTVQ010000040.1:0-6733 GCA_038063095.1 Patescibacteria group bacterium | reverse complement strand
GGCAACTACGGCGGCAAAAAGTCCCCGGCGCACCAGGCCGCGGTCACCGGCGACACCGTGGGAGACCCGTACAAAGACACCGCCGGCCCGGCAATCAATCCCATGATCAAGATCGTAAATATCGTGGCGCTCCTGCTTGCGCGGATGCTCTAGGCAAGAAATATAAAAAGCCCCTTCGCGAAATGAGGGGCTGAAACTTTTTCTTTTTCTGAACTTCATCAAATAGTGATGATTTTCTTCGCCTGCCGAGGTGTCGCTATCTCCGCCACAAAATGCCGGAGCATGGCGTCAACGGGCATAAAGCGAGCAAAGACAAGTGCTCTACGCCCATGCGCCCATCCTATTTCCATCGCCACCGAAAGTCCGATATACCCGCCTGGATTCCATATATAAAGGGCTCTCGCCTTTTCTATCTGCTCGAGATGCCGCTCCTCAAGTATCCGGGGGTCATCTGTATCGTCGCTTTCCAATATCGCGAACTCCTCGCTGGGATTTACAATTTGCGACACCTTTGGCGAAAGCACCCGCACGCCAAGCGCTTCAAACTCCCGAACGCATTTGCACAAGGATCGGTAATGTCTGCGAAAAGAACCGGAAACTGCGATGCTTGGTGTCTCCATCCGCTCATCTCCTATTTGGACCCGTGTACGAACGTGAAAGACGCTGGCATCATATATCGTATCCGCCGTTTCGTCAACTTCTTGACGCGCCAAAAACCAAAGTATATACTTTGGTTATGAACAGCGCGGTCATCAACGTAAAAACCGACCCGAAGCTCAAACAAGACGTCAAAAAGGTGGCGCAGGAACTTGGACTGCCTGTGGGAACCATTCTCAACGCGTATATGCGCGACCTGGTGCGCGAACGCAGGGTGGTCTTTTCCGTACCGCCCGCGCTCAACCGCCGCACCAAACGGCTTTTGCAGAGTATTGACCGGGACATCCGGGCGGGGAAAAACGCGGATGGTCCATTTTCTCCAGAAGAAGCGGTGGCGTATCTCAAGCGGCTGTGAACATTCTCTTCCACCGTCGCTTCGGGAAGCAATACCGGAAAATGCCGGAAAAAGCGAAACGGCGCTTTCAGGAGCGAATCGTAGTGTTTGGACACGATCCTTTTCATCCCTCTCTACGCAACCATGCGCTGGGCAGCGCCTTTACGGGATACCGGAGTATTGATGTCACCGGGGATATCCGCGCGATCTACACGGCGCTCGATGAGGACATGGTAGAATTTGCATACATCGGCACGCATCACGAATTGTACGGGACATAGCCAAATTCATGCAATTCATCGTTCCAAAAAGACCAAAAGAATATCTCAAACAAGGGCCGACCGGATGCGGCGCTTTTTCCATAAAAGGCATTTTGAGCGCGTACGGCAAGGACGACAAAGCGCATCCGTTTCAATATCTGCCAATCAGCATCATCCCTTTTGTCACAAACCACTCCCATTGGGTAAATGTACTTCGCCGATATGGACTGGATGCGCATATGCAGTCGTTGCGGCGTATGACTGATGAGCAGAGAATCGAGACGCTGAAAGATCTGCTCCGTTACGACACGCCTGTTATGCTCTCCATCGGCAACGGCTATCGCGGCAAAAGTATCTGGAGCAAAATCAGATGGCAGTTAGTGCAGCACTGGATTACGCTCTGGGGATTTGACGACGAGAAAGCGGTTTTCTACATTTACGATTCGGGCGTACCGCTTCGCTATCACGACAAGAACATTCCCATTGGGAACATCTCGCGCACCTATCGCGAGGTCGCGCGCGACATACGCGGCGGCCAGCCGTGGTGGCGGCGATACAGATACATCAAACTATCTCCATCCGGAGGATTGACAAAATAATCACCCATACTATAATCAATAAAAAATAATGTAAGCATATAAAATAATGCAACAGTTTACTACCATTACACGACAGGGGCAGCTGACGATTCCGAAAGCGATACTGCGGGAGTTTGGCGTCCACGGAGCGACGAAGGCCGCGATCCGCCGGAGCGGGCAGCGGATCATCGTGGAACCGAAGCGCGCGTTCTGGTCGCTTGCCGGATCTTTGCGCTCACGCATCGCGTTGAGCGACAAAAAGCTTCGGTCTGCGCGGCGCGCGTTCGCAAAAGAATGGCCGCGGCGTATCTCCCGCGTATGACATGAATGGAATATTGGATACCAATGTACTGGTGCGCTTTCTCGTCGGCGATAATGAAGCGCAGCAGAGGCGCGCGGCGCAATGGCTGAAAGAGGCCGCAGCGGGCAGACGGACGGTTATCGTTTCCACGCTCGTGATAGCCGAGGCGTGTTTTGTGCTTGAATCGTTTTATAAACGCCCGCGCGGAGAAATCGCGGACGCATTGGAAGTTTTTCTTGCCGAGCGGTGGCTGCGCGTAGAGGATCGGGAGGTGTTGCTCGGGGTGTGGCCGTGGTATCGCCGAGGTGCTCATTTTGTGGATAGTTTTTTGCGCGCAAAAGCGCAGGTTGAAGGCGCCGAGATCCTTACGTTTGATAAAGGACTGGGTAGACAATCAAAAGCGCCCGATTGATATGGAGTACACGTTTGCGCGTCTCCCTAAATCCGAGGTTGAGATTTCGGTCTCCCTCCCCTTCTCTGAGTTTGAGCCGCACGTGAAAAAAGCGGCTGTTTTGATTTCGGAGAGTATTGAAATAGAGGGATTCCGCAAAGGCAAAGCGCCGTATGGCATCGTGAAGCAGCGCGTCGGCGAGGCCGCGATCTACGAGCAGGCCGCGGAATTGGCGGTGCGCGCGTCATATCCCGAGGCGCTTACGCGACTACGAGAAACTGGAGAACTCTCGCCCGCCCGTCCCGCAATCGGCAAGCCCGAAATCACCGTCACCAAGCTCGCCCCGGGCAACCCCTTGGAATACAAGGTCCGCGTCGCCGTTCTCCCTGGAGTCACACTCCCCGACTACCGAAGTATTGCCCGACGCGTGCGACCGGGGAGAAAGGAGCAGACCGTGAGCGAGGAGGAAACGGAGGCCGCGATGCGGTGGCTGCGCGAATCGCGCGCCACGCTGGTCACGGTCAGCCGCGCGGCTGCGACGGGTGATCGCGTGGAGGTGGATTTTGCCATCCGCTCCGAAGGCGCTCTAATAGCGGGCGGGGACTCGCGCAATCACCCCTTTATTCTGGGCAACGGCCGCTTTATCCCCGGCTTTGAAGAAGCGATTGAGGGCATGAAACAGGACGAGGAAAAAACATTCTCCCTCATGGCGCCGGTGGATTGGCGCGACCCGCAGTTTGCCGGGAAAACACTGGATATCACCGCGACCATGCGGCTCGTGCAGGAGCGGCGCATGCCGGAACTCACGGATGAATTTGCTAAGGGCATGGGCAACTTCGCCTCGCTCGATGCCATGCAGGAGAGCATCCGCGCGGGCATCCTCGCGGAAAAAACGGAGAAAGAAACCCAGCGCGTGCGCGCCGCCATGATCGCTGAGATCGCAAAAGAAGCGCGGATGGAGGTGCCGGACGTACTGATTGCCGGCGAGACGGAGAAAATGCTCGTGGAACTGAAGTCGGGCGTGGAGCAGATGGGTATGCGCTGGCCCGACTACCTCACGCACATCAAAAAAACCGAAGAGTCCCTCAAGGCCGAATGGCGGGCCGAAGGAGAACATCGCGTTCGCACGGCGCTGGCGCTGCGCGAGATCGGCATGCGGGAACGCATTGAGCCCTCGGAAGAAGAAGTGGCTCTGCAGGTACAGCAGATGCTGAGCGCCTTCCGCACTGCGGCGCAAGCCCAACGCTCCCTTGACCCCGCGGAGCTTCACGAGTATGCTCAAGGGATTCTCCGCAACGAAAAAGTATTTGCATTTTTGGAGAATAGAGAGTAGGATATTGATATGATGCAAACTATTACCAAACAAAAACGTGCCGCGCCGGTGAGAACAACGGGTATCCAGCAGGAAATGCGCCGTGAAGAAAAAAAATGGCACGGATTGGAGGGGGTATGGCGCGATAAGACCATTACCGATCCCGTGCGCTGGCAAAAAAAAATACGGAAAGAATGGCAACGGATACTGCCGTAGTTTTTTATGTTTACGATTGATACGAATATCCTGATCTATTACGCTGCCGGAGATGCCGATATTCTCGATTTTTTCCGAAACAACCAAAAAGCCGTCTTCTACCTTCCGAGTATCGTAGTCGCCGAATTTCTCTCTTATCCGCTGATGACGCCTGATGTAGCGGAAAAGTTCCGCGATTTCTCGCGCTCTGTCATTCTTGTCAACCTTGACTATGCGATTGCGAAGGCAGCAGCGGCCGTACGGAGAGAGATAAAGATCCCGCTGGCAGACGCGGTGATCGCCGCATCAAGCATTATCACTCAGTCGTCCTTGCTTACGCGCAATATCCGCGATTTCCGAAAAATAAAGGGCATTGCCATTGTTTCGCCTTGATCTTCTGTGTCCGACTCAAAACGATTCATAATTCCGCCATTGGTCAAAGACGAAAAAGTGTTTGGATTACAGCAGTATCATCCCTATGTAGACTAAAAAGGCGGAGAGGATGATAGAGATGCCCTCGGCAAATTCAAAGATCATATCCCAAATCATAATTCTAAAGCGAATGCGCCTTTCTCCCTCGTACATAATTCTCCCCCCTTTCGCACCGCAATAAAACACCTATGAAAATCTACTTTTATCAGTGAACCATAACCAGCACCACATTGCAACCTCTCGCGCTCGCCAATACATTCGCGCTCATTGATCTCATCCTGCACCCTCTTTTTCATCTCTGGGTCGCATTGTCTCCGCGCTCCTACGAGTGGATGATGAATCTTTTTGTCGCCGGTCTCCGCCTGGAGGTAACCGCATTTGATACTGGCTTCACACATATCATCCTCGGCGCTGTTTTGGAAGCGACGGTATTCTGGGCACTGGGATTTGCGGCCGCATCAATTTATAATTTTCTTGCGCGGGCAGAATAGCATGCGCTCTTGATTTCTTCCGCCCACACCGGTATTATAACCGTATGCCTACCATCACTCTGCCCAAAAGAATAAAAGACGCCGAAGAACTGATCGCGATTCCGCGCAAGGAGTATGACGATTTGTTGCTGCTGAAAAAAAATCTCCAGGAGTCGGCCGACTTTAAAAAAGAACTGGACGCGTGGGACACACTCAGCGATGAAGCGTTGCGCGATATGCGCGACGGACGCGGACGCAAGATACGAGTATGAACAAAGGGGATGTCTGGATTATTGATGCGCCGCATCTCGGCGGACATGAACAAGAGGGTCTCCGGCCGGCAATCGTCATCGCCGATACCCAATCGTCCGTCGCCGTCGTAGTGCCCTGCACTTCAAACCCAAAAGCGCTGCGGCTCCCACATACTCTATCCGTCAAGCCATCCGCAGAAAACGGATTGAGAACCGCTTCAGTCGCGCTTATCCTCCAAATACGCGCGATTGACAAAAAACGATTGCGCAAACGCATCGGCGCGCTTGAGACATCCGCCTTGACCGAGATAAATCGGATGCTCCAAGATTTATTGGCAATCTAAAAATCCCTTCCCTCTATGCACGGAAAAACCATCAACCAATACCTCATCCCCACGGTGATTGAAAAATCCCAGTTTGGGGAACGGGCCTACGACATTTACTCGCGGCTCCTCAAAGAGCGGATCATCTTTTTGGGCGGCCCTATCGTGGACGTCGTTGCAAACGCCGTGATTGCTCAGCTCCTCTTTCTGGAGTCAGAGGACGAGAAAAAGGACATTCGCCTCTACATCAACTCCCCGGGCGGATCCGTCACCGCAGGGCTTGCCATCTACGACACCATGCAGTACGTCAAGCCCGCGGTCGCCACCATCTGCATTGGCGTGGCGGCATCCATGGGAGCGACACTGCTCGCAGCGGGCGCCAAAGGCAAGCGCTTTGCGCTGCCCAACAGCGAGATTCTGCTCCATCAGGTAATGGGGGGCGCCGAGGGACAGGCCGTGGAGATTGAAATCGCGGCGCGCCAGATCCTGCGGGTGAAGGAGAAAATCAACGGCATTCTCGCCAAGCACACCGGCCAGAAACGGGATCGGATAGAGAGCGACACGGACCGCGACTTCTGGCTCACCGCGGCGGAAGCCAAGCAGTACGGCGTGGTGGATGAGATCATTACGCGCAAAGTGAACAGCAAATAACGGCTCTGCTGAAAAATGATAATTTTCACTGATCACGCTCGCATACGGATGGCGGAACGCAGCATCTCAAGAGCGCAGACGACGAAAACCATCAAAGAGCCGGATCGTATTATTGAAGAAGATGATCAGATCAAAATCTTTCGGAAAAGTTTTGGAGATACGACTCTTGAAGTCGTTGCTGAGATCAAAAAACTCAAAATAGTCATTATCACCGTATACCGGCTATGAAAATACAATACGATAAACAAGCTGACGCCCTCTATATATACCTTGGGGAGGGAAATATAAAAAAAACCATGCGGGTGGGAAAGAACGTGCTCGTTGATCTTGATTCCAAAGACCGCGTGGTGGGGGTTGAGTTTTACAAAATTTCCAGATCAGTGCCAAAAGAAAAACTGCGATCCATCTCGCTCGAACTTCCGGCGTTTGCATGAAAAGAGCGCACAGATGTCATCCGGAGCAATGGTGTTGAGGGATACATAGTTTTGGTCGGACGCGATAACAGGGCTCCTGAGGGAGCCCTGTTTTTTGTTAGGCGGAGACACCCTCCTCTCGCAGGAAGATTGCTAAAGGCCACA
>JBBTVQ010000039.1:0-2861 GCA_038063095.1 Patescibacteria group bacterium | reverse complement strand
TCATTCCGCTTCGCCATGACGCTTTCATTCTACTCTACCCGGCGGCCAGCACCAATGCCCCGCTCTGTGGATAACTGGCTTCTCTCTCGCCGCCCCGGCTCTCCGCTCACGCGTTGCGGGCTGGATAAATTATCCTCGCTCGGAGGCGCGCAAACGCATGCGTTTGCGCTCGGTGTTCGCGGCCGGATGGCCGAGCCCCCGTCTCCCTTCCTCCTCGCTTCGGTAATTTATGACCAGCCCTCCACAGTTCGCGTCCGAGCGGGACGGCTCGTTTGGAGATTGAATTTCTTCGCGCCGCGGTAGAGCGCGGCAACGCTCTTGCCGGAGAAAAGTTTTCTCCGTGTTTTAAGATAGTCCCCCTGCGGCGCAATCAAAATACGCCACAATTGTATTGTCTTCTGAGGTCCGAGATGCTTGAGCAAAACCTCAACCGCATCCGTCAGCAAAGATTGTCTCTCACTGGTGGTGCTTCTCATAGGAGGTCATAAACGACAGCGGGTCTGTTGCCCGCATCGCTCCCTTATATTTCCTGAGCAAAGAATAATCGCAGGTGAGAAAAAGGTCAACCCCCGCCGCTTCAGCCGCCGCAATATGCAAGGCATCAATGGGCCGTATCTTTGATTTTTTGACGAGCGCTGATGCGCGCCGATACACCCCATCGTCAACATCCTGATATTGGACGGCACGCTCCATAAACTCCGCAATAAACGCGCGTCGGTCTGGAAAAGGATTCAAAGCATTTTCGTACGCAATCACCGCAGAATGAATGAGATCCAGCTCGTTCCTCTCTACCAATGCCATCACCGAGAAAAGAATCTCTCCCTCCAGCCGGTTCTGCGCCACGGCAGGATCGTCAAACGGACGGTTGAGAAAACTGTTGTCAAGATAAATTTTCATGTTTAATCATATCGCCGTTTGGAAAAACATCCGCCCCTACATCCCTACATCAATAGTGCCGTGAGCGGAGAGCGGGACGGCGAGTGAAAATTAGTACCCCTCCAATTTCTCTACCATACGATGGGCCCGTATCCGTTCCAGCGCTTTTGCCTCAATCTGGCGGATGCGCTCGCGGGTCACGCCGAACTCGCGCCCCACTTCCTCCAAGGTGTGCGTGATGCCGTCGTCCAGCCCAAAACGCATGGAGAGAATTTTCTGCTCGCGGGGCGTGAGCTCGCGGATGAACGACAAAAGTTGATCGCGCAAGAGCCGGCGCGCCGCATGCTGAGCCGGCGAGATCGTCTTCTCGTCCACGATGAATTCCCCCAAGACCGAGTCCTCGTCGTCTTCGCCAACCGGCGCCTCCAGCGACACCGTATCTTGCGCGATCTTCTCAATGTGCCGTATTTTCTCCACCTCCAATCCCATCTCCGCCGCAATCTCCTCGGCGAGGGGTTCCCGCCCCAGGTCCTGCAGGAGCTGGCGCTTCATCTGCTGGTACTTGGAGATCGTCTCCACCATGTGGACGGGTATCCTGATTGTCCGCGCCTGATCCGCCAGAGCACGCGTGATGGCCTGGCGTATCCACCAGGTGGCGTACGTGGAAAATTTATACCCGCGGCGATAGTCAAACTTCTCCACGGCCTTGAAAAGCCCCACGTTGCCTTCCTGCACGAGATCCAGGAGGGTGAGATGCGGCGAGCGGCCCACGTAGCGCTTGGCAATGGATACCACGAGCCGCAGGTTTGCCTGCGTCAGTTTCTTGCGCGCTTCCTCGTCGCCTTTCTCGATCTTGCGCGCAAGATTTTTTTCCTCGTCCGCCGAGATGAGCGAGATCTTGCCGATCTCGCGCAAGTACATCTGCACCGAGTCCTGGGCCAGTTGGTCAAAATCCATCGCCTCCTCGCGGCTGCGCTTTTTGGCCGCGGTCTTATCCGACTCGCCCTCGCCGATGAACTCCTTTGACTCCAGCACCTCAATCCGTTCCTTTTCAAACCGTTCGTAGAGGTCCTCCAAGAGCAGCACGTCATCCTCAATCATCGGGAAGGCGTAGAGGATTTCCGCGTACGTGATAAATCCCCGCTCGCGGCCGCGGGCGATCAATGCCGCGACTTTGCGCTCCGTCTCGCGTGCCGCGTCTTTCTTGGCAGCAGTACCCCGTCCAGCCCTTCGCGGCCGAGGGGCTGGGTGTTTTTTCACCGCGCGTTTTGCCGCGGATTTTTTCTTTGGTTCTTGTTTCCGCTGTGCCATAGATCAATCGGAAGTCAGGAGAGCGATTGCCGCACATCCGAGAGCGCCTTGAACTCTTCCCAGAGCGCGCCCAGCCCCTCGCCTGCGAGGGGCTGGGCCCGCTCCCGCTGTCCGATTTCCCGTTCCAAATCCGCGAGCCGCTCGCTGATGCAGAGTTTCTCCAGCTCGCGCCGGGCCACCACAAACTCTTTCTCAATGTCAGGTATGCTCTCGCGCAACACCTCGCCTGTGAAGCGGAGACGCTCCAGATGCGGCGCCAGCTCAGGCGTCTCGGCACCAGTACCCGTCGTCAGCGCACGGAACATCGCGTCTCCCTGCGCCGTGGAAAATGCGATCCGATGCGTCGCCAACTCACGCTGTCTCAGCCCTTCTGGAGCCAATGCCAGCGCGGCCAGAAAACGTTCCTCCAGGAGGCCGCGGCGGGAGGGAGCGGCGCCTCCTTCCTCCGGGACGCGCGGCGCCGCAGTCCCGGGCATTCCGTAGGCGCGCAACTGCTTCCAGATCGCCTCTTCTAAAATCCCAAGCCGGCGTGCCAGCTCCCCCACCCAATGGGCTTTTTCTATCTCATCCGACAGTTCAGCGACAAAAGGCAGGAGGGCGTGCGCGATTTTTTTCTTGCCTTCCGCGGTCTTTGGATCTTCCGCCGCGAATGATTTGTCAAAATAAAACGCGAC
>JBBTVQ010000038.1:11537-11740 GCA_038063095.1 Patescibacteria group bacterium | reverse complement strand
GCGCCTTTTCCGCATTCAAGAATCCCGCTTCAAGATAAACTGGCGCGACCCGCGCTTGCACATCAAAAAACTGACTGGCCATCCTTTTCCATTTTCGTTTCGCATCACGCGGCAGTACCGCGTGCTTTTTCATTTTGTCGGCGTGGATACGGCATTCTTCGGCACCATCGGCAACCGCCGCGATGTGTACCGCGCATAAACCA
>JBBTVQ010000038.1:0-11527 GCA_038063095.1 Patescibacteria group bacterium | reverse complement strand
TGCGTTCGCAGCGGGTTTATGTGCGGAGATATTGATTGCACCGAGCAGAACAATAGAAACGTGATTTCATCTCCATTGTTCCGCTCGCCGCCAAAAAATTGGACCGGCGAGAAAAATAATGGGGCGACCCGTTGGTCGCCCCTTTGATGTGATGTAGTTATAGCGATGCCTAAAATGCTCACACCGAGACGAGCAATGCGTCTGTTTCCTCCAATGTCTTATCCAACGGGAACAGATTGACAACCGGCTCGCCGTCCTCGCCCAAGAGATAAATCACTGGCGCGGGGCCATATCCCACATCTTCATACGCGAGGGTGTGGTGATGAATCTTGTCCCACATAAGATGGATGTGGCAGTCGCACCCCTTGATGCGTAACACCGGATCGCCACCATCCTCACCGAGATTTACTACTCCCACGAGGTTGGCTGAAAAACCTGGGCCTCGCACAGCAACTACCACACGCCCCAACTCGGCAAGTTTTTCAATAACTTGCCGGATGTCGGGATAAGGGCTACCCGCATACTTGCTCTTGTCAAAGATCCGCATTATCCTTCCTCCTCTTGCGATAAACAATCCCTTCTATTTCACTCGATTCAGTAAAACATGTCCGTAATAATATGTCAAGTTTCGCAGCGGTTTTAGAAAGAATATACTCATAAATGGAGTGTTCCCGAAAAGAAAAAGCCCCCGGCGGGGACAAAACCCCGCAAGGGTCTTCTTTGTAGTAATACTTCATCTTATCATAAAGGCGGACTGAATGTCAAGAGAACATATCCACAATGCCTCCGGAACAAAAACAAAACCCAACGCCGCAAAGCCCACAAGAGACGCGCCGCCCCGCCATCCGCACCATGCGCTCGGACGTGGAGGGGCTGTTCAAAAACCATAAGCCGACGCTGATGCAGATGATCGGGGCCCAAGCGCAGGAGCCGGCCCGCGCGGGGGAGGCCTCCCCCGCGCGAAGTAAAATCCCGGCCGTGGGTATCGCCGGCGCCGCACTCGTCTTGCTCCTCGTCGGCGGTGGAGCATGGTGGTATCTCAACCGCGGCGCTGCCCTGACCGCCACTCCCCGGGCGGGAACAGCGAACCCTCGCGCAATCCCGCGCGGGGCCCCGCAGGCACTCTTTGCCACTGAATCCAGCCGGACCATCACGATAAAAAAACAGGACCGCGGCCAGTTCCTCCGCCTCATGGAGGACTCGTGGAAAGAGGAGGAGCGTGAGGGCACGGTCAAGCGCGTCATCGTACTGCTCCAGGATGGACCCCAGGAATACCCGGCGACCCTCGCGGACTTTTTTGCGCTGTGGCGCATTGCGCCGCCCTCCTCGCTCACCGAGCGATTGGACCAGAATCTCATGGTGTTTTTATACCGCGGCAAGACCGGCAACCGGCTGGGACTGGCGGTGCGGACTCGGGAGCCGGAGCGCACGTTTGCCGACATGCTCTCGTGGGAGCCCGCGATGCTGGCCAGCATGACCCAGCTCTTTTTTGACGAGCGGGCAGAGGCGATCGCGACTCCCTTTGAAGACCGCACGTACCGCAACATTGACTGGCGGTACCTCAAGCTCTCGCAGGAGCGGGATCTGGGCATCGGATACGCCGTGTTCCCCGCGGGTAACGTCTTCATCCTCACCACGGGCAAAGAACCCATGGAGACCGTGATCAACCGGCTGTTTGACGCGCGGTAAAAATTTGCGCCATCAGTTTCAAACTGCTTGTGCAAAAGATATTTTTCCTTTCTCAAGAATGTGCTATGATGGAGTTATGGAACAAGAAGCCGTGAAAACTGAAGTTATAAGCCAACCAACGCTCCAACCTGACACGCCCGCGGTTCCTGCGAAGTTAGAGATTGGGACGCTTCAAGCCATCCTCGGTGTAGCCGCAATCCTTATTGGTATTGGCGCCGCGTGGGGAACACTGAAAACGCTCGTCAAAGGAATAAAAAATACCCTTGACGACGAAATAAAACCTGATTTAAAAAACATTCGGGATCGCTTTATCGTCGTTGAAGAACGCGTAAAAACACTTTGGAGAGATGCGTATGCCCCCGCACGCTCCCCGCGCCGACTCAATGCGCGCGGAACAGAAATACTTGAGAAAAGCGGAATCAAAGAAATCGTGAGGGACAAAAAGGATTATCTGTTGGCCCTCGTGAAAGAAAAAAATGCAACCAACGCCTATGACGCCGAATCGGCGATCCTTGCGGTAATGGCGGAACTGCCGAAACATTGTCCAGACATGATAGACCGTCTCAAAGAAGGAGCGTTCAGGATCGGCGCGGATATTGATGCCGTACTCTTTGCCGGAGGAATTTACTTGCGTGATATAATTTTTCCTGACTTAGGATTTGTTCTTGACGATGTTGATCGTCATCACACGACAACATAACACCGCCCCCCCTCTTTCAACACTTTATGCAACCCGTTATTTTGAGAGAACTGAAAACAGCGCTCCGGGACGAGCACGACCGGCTCGTGACGGAACTGAAGGGACTTGCCAAGCCCGAAGGAACATCGGGTCATTGGCAAACGCAATATCCCCAGTTTGAAGCCGTGGAAACCGGCTCGCACGCCGCGGCCGACGAGGAAGCGGACGAGGTGGAAGAGTATGAGGCGCGGCTCGCCACCGAAAACAGCTTGGAAACCCGGCTCATGGAAGTGAACGCGGCGCTGGAGCGGATGACGCTCGGGACATACGGCGTGTGCAAAAAATGCAACAAGCCCATTCCGCCCGCGCGCCTGCAGGCAAATCCGGCGGCCGCGTACCATGTTGAGCACGAAACGCAAAACGGATAATCCATAACTCATAGCGCATAACACGAGACACGATACACATAACACGATACACGGAACACGAGATACGATAAACGGAAAGGGTGATTCTTTCGTGAATCGTGTTATGTGAATCGTGTATCGTACCGTAGGTCATGTCCGTCACCATCCACTCCGCGCAAATCGTAGGGCTGGATGCCCAGCCCATCTCCGTGGAAGTGGACATCTCGCCCGGACTCCACCTTTTCTCCATTGTGGGCTTGGCGGACAAAGAAGTGCAGGAGTCGCGCGAGCGGATCGCGGCGGCCATCAAAAATCTTGGGGCGCTCGCCCCGCACAAAAAATCCCAGCGCGTCATTGTCAACCTTGCCCCGGCTGACATAAAAAAAGAGGGCCCGGCGTTTGATCTGCCCATCGCCTTGGGTTTTCTGCTGGCATCCGGCCAAATCTCTTTCCGCCCGGAAAAAGTCGCGTTTCTCGGAGAGCTCGGCTTGGACGGGGCGCTCCGGCGCGTAACCGGGGTGCTCGCCGCGGCGCTGGCGCTCAAGAAAGCGGGGTTTCAAGAACTCATGCTCCCGTCCGGCAACGGCGCCGAGGCCGCGATCGTGGACGGGCTCGTAGTTAGGGAGGCCGCGACGCTGGCAGACCTCTGCGAGCACTTGGCCGGCAGGAAAATACTGCCGGCGCTGGAACCCCCTTCGCTTGACGAAACACCTCCCGAGACGTATCCCATGGACTTCAAGGATATCCGGGGTCAGGCGGGAGCCAAACGGGCGCTGGAGATCGCGGCAGCCGGCGGGCACCATGTCCTGTTGGAAGGCCCGCCCGGGGCCGGGAAGACCATCCTGGCGTCCGCCCTTCCCTCCATCCTGCCGCCCTTGGCGCGCGAGGAGATATTTGAAGTCACCAAAATCTACAGCATCGCGGGGCTCTTGGGCAACGGTACCGCGCCCTATCTCATCCACCGCCCGTTCCGCAATCCGCATCATACATCATCGCACACCGCGGTGATCGGCGGGGGATCCTACCCGCGCCCCGGGGAAATCACATTGGCGCACCGCGGGGTGCTTTTCCTGGATGAGTTCCCGGAGTTTGACCGCCGGGTTATTGAATCCTTGCGCCAGCCCCTGGAAGAGCGCCGGATCACCGTGGCGCGGACATCCGGGGTTGCCACGTTTCCCGCGCAATTTATGCTCATCGCCGCGCAAAACCCCTGTCCCTGCGGCAACTTCGGCAACCCGGTCCGCGATTGCGCGTGCGCCCCGGGTGCCATCACGCGCTACAAGAAAAAAATCTCGGGCCCCATTATGGACCGCATTGACCTCCACGCGCAGACCCCGGCAGTGCCGTACGCGGCGCTGGAAGCCGGAGGAGATGAGGAGCCGTCCGGCGCCATCCGCGAGCGCGTGCTCCGCGCCCGAGCGCGCCAGACGGAACGCTTCCGGGAGTCCACCATTGGCGTCAATGCCGAGATGCGGCTCCGGGAACTCAAAGCGCACATCGCCCTTTCCCCGCCAGTAAAACAAACCCTGCAACTCGCGCACGAGCAGCACCGGCTCTCGGCCCGCTCCTACCACCGGCTCATCAAGACCTCTCGCACTATCGCGGACTTGGAGGACTCGGATGACATCCAGAGCAGTCATGTCATGGAAGCGCTCCAGTACCGACCCAAGGTAGAGATGTGAGAGCTTGTAGGAATTAGCTGGCAACTGGTAGGGTAGAGGGGATGAAAGAAACCTACCTGATGTGGCGGATGATTTGTCTTATTCGCAAGGATGAGAAGGTTTGGACTACTCAAAATGTACGTTTGACAACCATCCAAAGGTTAGAGAATGAGCATGGAAATAATCCTGATTTCAGCCAGATCGTAGCTTGGGAGGTATCAAAGGAAATAGGCAAAGGTGATACTTTATGGATGAGAAAAAACGCTCCCATGAATGCTTACTCTCTCAAATACCATCCTGAAATAAGATCTAAAGAGAAAGGTTACAGTGGATACGAAAACTTTCACGGAAAGCAAACTCTTTTCGCGAGGCAGGAGGCAAAAGCCATATTTGATAATTGTGAAGCACATGGTTTTGTTGAGTCTCATGAGACCAGTAAGGAATGGTTTCGTCTTACGAAAGCAGGAAGGACATTTTCAGGTGTCACGGGCTTACTACTTGAGTGGCAGAAACTAACAAAACCAATATATATTGCGGGGGCTATCGTTATAGCTTGGGTTGTCAGAGAACTGATTCCCCTTATTATAAAATTTAGTAAAGCCGCGAATCAAACACCGCCCCTGTAAGGGGCGGTGTTTTCTACAAGCTAATTCCTCGTTAAAACGGATTTCGCGCGCCGCGGATTTCAAAGTGCACGTGGCAGCCGGTGGAATTGCCTGTGGAGCCGAGGATGCCGATGGCAGCGCCCTGCGTGACGAGATCTCCGCTGGCAACCGCAAGGGAGGAGAGGTGCCCGTAGAGGGTCTGGGTGTTGTTGGCGTGCGTGATGACCGCATAGAGACCGTATCCGCCGTTCCAGCCACCGGTACGCGCCACGATGACCGTGCCCGGCGCCGAGGCAAACACCGGAGCGCCGCAGGTATTTGCAAGATCCACGCCGTTGTAGCCGTGAATACCCCGCGAGCGCCTGCCGCCAAGAATGGGGCGGAGATAAAAGCCCTTGTACTCGGGAAGGCCTGCCACGCGGCTCGAGGGCGAGCGCACCACCGGAGACGGCGGAGACGCAAACTCCCCGTCGGGGATGATCACGGTCTGCCCCGGCTCCAGGGCCTCACCGATTGCCAACCCATTGAAACTCATGATCTCTCCCGCGTCCCCTTTGAACTTCTTGGCAATGGCATCCAGCGTGTCGCCGCGCTTGACCTCGTACTGTATGCCCGTAATCGGCAGGATGATAAGCTCGTCGCCGACGGTTATGGTGCCGGCGCTCCGGAGATTATTGGCCCAGAGCAGGGTGGAGAGAGAGATGCCGAATCGCTCGGCAATGGCACCCGGCGTATCCCCCGGCTCCACGCGGTATACCGTGATTTGGTCGGTTGAAGCACGGGGGATGGTGCCTAAGGGATTGCGCGTGGAGACCAGCGCGTTCTCCTGCGTTGCCACGAGCGCCACTTCATCATCCACCGGACCGCCGACTCCCGTAGGAAGCGATTGCTGGCTTCCCATGAGCGGCACTGCCAACTCCACATACGGGGAGGTACTGATGGTCTCCGCGGAAGAGGTACCCCCGAATATGCGCATGAGCGCGGAGAAAAAGCCAGCTTCGGCGTGCAGAGGAGAAAAAGCCAGCGCGGCAATAAAAAAGAGCGCCAAAACGCTCGTGAGATGAACAACACCCTTATCAGAAAAGGGCTTCAGTAAGGAATTTTTAGGTGTACCCAGGGGTACCGTGTCCGGCGTATGACCCAAAATGGCGATCTGCTAAGCCAAATCAAAAAGGCGTTTCTGCCGCCTACCCGGTATCCAGGATACCCCATTACGACTCTCAGTCAAGCAAATCTATCCACAAGCAACATTTTTGGGTATTCGTCAAGTTTTGTGCACGCGTACGCCGTGATAGGGTAGGAAGATGCGCGCATGGTTCACCAAACATCCGTCTGTTAGGGTATCGTTGCCCGCCCTCCTGCTTGGCGGGTTGATTCTTGTTTTGTACGGCTCGTTTCTGGTACACCGCATTAATCTGACCGTCTCTGACCTGGGAAGGCACCTGCAAAACGGCAGGGAGGCGCTGGCGCACCGCGCTATCCATGCCGCCAATTTTTATTCGTACACCCATCCCGACGAGCCGGTCGTGAATCACCACTTGGGGAGCGGTGCTGTGCTGTTCCTCGCATGGAAAGCAGGGGGTTTTGCAGGGGTGCACGTCCTCTTTACCGCCGTGGGTCTGGCAACGCTGGCGCTTTTCTTTCTTGCGGCTGCGCGCGCCGCAGGCCCAGGGCCTGCGGCGCTCATCGCTGTCCTGGCGATCCCGCTCCTTGCCGAGCGCACCGAGATACGGCCCGAAGCCGTAAGTTATCTCTTTGCCGCCGTATTTTTTCTCTTGCTCATGCGCTTTGAAAAGATCCACGACTGGCGCTGGCTCGCCGTACTGCCGTTCCTGCAAGCGATATGGGTAAATATGCACATCTATTTTTTCCTGGGGCCCGTGCTCATTGCGATATTTCTTATGGCCGGGATACTGGTACGGCCGGGCGACCGGAAACGCGTCGCGGCGCTCGCATACGCGGCGCTCGCCTCCGCCGCGGCGTCGCTCCTGAATCCGTTTTTCCTGAAGGGCGCCATGGCGCCCTTCAGGATTTTTGAAAATTACGGCTACCGCGTTGCGGAAAACCAGCCGGTGTGGTTTGTCGAGACGCTCCTGCAGAACCCCAACTTCACGATTTTCAAGATTCTCTTCCTGATCCTGACGCTAAGTTTTGCGGCGCGGCTGTGGATTGGACGGGGACGCGGGGGGGCGGCGGGCGCGCCCGCGTTCGCCCCCTTCGCCCTCGTGGGACTCATGGTGAGCGCCATGGCGTGGATGGCAACCCGCAACTTCGCCCTCTTCGGGTTTTTCTTTATCCCGCTCGTTGCCACAAACCTTTCCGCATGCTGTGGCCCATGGCTTGCCCGTAGGCGCCGCGAGACGGAAATAGGTGCTACGATCCTCGTCTCGCTCCTGATCGTACCGGCGCTCTTTGGCCAGTGGCAGCGATACTTTCCGTACTGGAAAGAGCCCGGGCTAGGACTGGAGCGGGGCAATGGCGATGCCGCGGCGTTTTTCCTCGCCCGCAAGCTCCGCGGCCCCATATTCAACAACTACGACATCGGCGGCTATCTCATCTGGCACCTGTTCCCGCAGGAAAAAGTGTTCGTGGACAACCGGCCGGAAGCATACCCCGCGGCTTTTTTCCGCGACACCTATATCCCCATGCAGGAGCAAGACGATGCATGGCGACAAGCCCTCCGGCAATGGCAATTCAACACTATTTTCTTCTCCCATCGCGACATGACGCCCTGGGCGCAGCAGTTCCTGATGGCACGGGTACAGGACCGGGAATGGGCGCCGGTCTATGCGGACCGGTACGCGATCATTTTCCTCCGGAGAAACGAGGATAATAAAGAGACGATTGATCGGTTTGAAATCCCCCAAAGCGCGTTTCAAGTCGTCAAGCGATAATACCTGACCCAAACCTAGTTTATGGCAGCCGTTGCGCTAAACTAAGTTTGGGTCAAGATGCGCATGAAGCAATTACTAGAAGGCCTCAACGAAAACCAGAAAAAAGCGGCCCTCGCCACCGAGGGACCGGTTTTGATCCTTGCCGGGCCGGGGTCTGGCAAGACCGCGACCATCACGCACCGGATCGCCTATCTCCTCGCGACCGGCGTTCCCGCAGACGAGATCCTGGCCGTCACCTTCACCAATCGCGCCGCCGAAGAGATGAAGACCCGCATCAGAACGCTTGCCTCCGGCCTCCGACCTCTAACCTCCTACCTCCCTTTTATCGGCACCTTCCATGCGCTCTGCGTGCGCATGCTCCGGCCGCACGCGGGGAAAATCGGGTATCTCCCCACCTTCACCATCTGTGACGAGGACGACGCGCTGGCACTCATGAAAGAAGTGTTCACGGAACTGCGCATCAACCCCAAGCAGTTCCCGCCGGCGATGATAAAAAACGTGATCTCGGCGCTCAAAAACGATCTCAAAAGCCCGGACGCGTACGCCGAGGAAATGGGGACCGCAGACCTCTTCCCGCGCACGGTGCATGCGGCGTATGTCCGATACCAAAAAGGGCTGCGCGACTCCAATGCCATGGATTTTGACGACCTCTTGACGAATGCCGCAGCGCTTTTTGAAAAGCACCCCGCGGTGCTGCGCATGTACCAGGACCGGTTCCGCTACATCCACGTGGACGAGTATCAGGACGTGAACACCGCCCAATACGTCATCATGAAGATGCTGGCTGGAGTTCACCGCAACATCGCGGTAGTGGGGGACGACGCGCAGGCGATCTATTCATTCCGGGGCGCGGACTATCGCAACATCTTGAACTTCGAGCGCGACTGGCCGGACGCGCAGGTGATTGTGTTGGACCAAAACTATCGTTCCACGCAAGTCATCCTGGACGCGGCGCGAGACGTCATTGCCAAAAACCGCGCGCAGAAAGAGAAAAAACTCTGGACCGAGCGCCCGGGCGGCGAACCCTTACAGGTGGTTGCCGTGGAGAACGAGCGGCGGGAGGCCGCGTTCGTGGGAGATACGATCCAATCCCTCGTGGCAGACGGATTCCAAAAAAAGGACACGGTGGTGCTCTATCGCACCAACGCGCAGTCGCGCGTCATTGAAGACGCGCTCCTGGAGCGCACAATTCCATACAGAATCGTTGGCGGCGTGCGCTTTTACCAGCGCCGGGAAGTAAAGGACATCCTCGCGTATGTCCGATACGTTCTGAACCCGCAGGAAGCGCTGTCTCTGAAAAGAATCATCAATGTTCCCAGCCGCGGCATCGGCAAGCAGACCCTCCTCGCCTATCTGAACCGCTCCGCAATCAGTACAAAAATGGAGGAGACGATACATAGATTTGAACGCCTCATGGCGGGACTCCGCGACGCGGCGCAAGAAAAGGCCCCATCCGCATTTGTCCGCTTCGCACTAGGCGAAATCCGATACAAAGAATATCTGGAGGAAACCGCGCCCAACGCGGACGAACGGTGGGAAAACGTGCTGGAATTGGTGACGCTTGCCAAGCGCTATGACGACATGCCGCAGGACGAGGCATTGGAAAAATTACTCGAAGACGTGGCCCTCATGTCCGACCGCGAAGAAGAACAAAAAGAAGAAGCGGATGCCGTACATATAATGACGTTTCATGCGGCAAAGGGGCTGGAGTTTCCCGTTGTCTTCATGGTCGGCATGGAAGAGGGCGTGTTCCCGCACAGCCGCGCGCTCTTCAATCCGGCTGAATTGGAAGAGGAGCGCCGGCTCTGCTATGTGGGACTCACGCGCGCAAAAGAAAAGGTGTTTCTCTCGTTTGCGCTCTCGCGGACGCGATTTGGAAGTACGCAGATAAATCCGCCCTCGCGGTTTCTCGGCGAGATACCAGAGGAACTTATAGAACCAATAGGAGAACCAATTATCAAAGTATAATCAAAAACCTCCTAAACTCAGTTTGGGAGGTTTTGGCACTCGTATGTATGGGAAAAAATCTCTCGGTCAGCACTTCCTCCGTTGTGAATGGGTTGTTGACGCGCTCATTGCCACGGCAGACCTTTCCACTGACGACACAGTACTGGAAATAGGGCCCGGGACGGGCGTGCTCACCCAAGCGCTGGCCGCGCGCGCCGGAGAAGTGATCGCGATTGAAAAGGATAAACGGCTGGCTGATAGGCTTACATACGAGTTGCTCCGCAAAAAAATAGATAATGTGCGCATTATCACAGGCGATATTCTCCGTCTGCCTCAAACCTCCCAAACACGGGTTGGGAGGTTTGAGGCAGGCCTGATCCGGGATGATCTTGGTATCGGGTCTCGCCACTACAAAGTGGTAGCCAATATCCCGTATTATCTGACCTCGCGGCTGCTGCGGATGCTGTTGGTAACTGACGCTCGGCCGGAACGCATGGTGTTGACCATTCAAAAAGAGGTGGCTGAGCGGATCGTCGCCGCGCCACCGGAGATGAATCTGTTGGCGCTCTCGGTGCAGGCATACGGTACGCCGCGGATCATCAAAGCCGTGCCGGCGTCGTGCTTTGCGCCCCGGCCGGAGGTGGATTCCGCGATCATTTCCATATCGGACATATCGGACATTTTCTTCCGGAAAAACAGCGTGGACGCGACATCATTTTTCAAAGTTGCCCGGCTGGCTTTTGGACAAAAACGCAAACAACTCGTCAATCCTCTTGCGGCAATCGCCGGAGGAAAAGAAAAAGCCATCGCAGCCATTGCCGCCGCAGGGCTTGGCCCCCACGCGCGGCCGCAAGAACTCTCGCTGGAGCAATGGGTGGCGCTCTCGCGCACGCTCACAAACTCGTCCCGACTATAACAATCACCGGGCCTGCGGGGACCCTCTCATCGGGCACGCACGAATTGCCGCGTACCTGCATGCAGGGCGCCCCGCCGGCCGCAGTGCCCAAAACCCACGGACCGGGACGAAATATGCTGTAAAACGCATACAATCGGGAAATGCCCGGCATATAGATGAAGATGCCGCCCGCCGGCGGCCCCACTATAATACCCCAATTCGGAACGCTGCAGGTACACGCGACCGCGTAGATTATCCTGCCTCCAAAGGGGATAGCGCCGCCTGCCGCTGCCATACGCAAAGGGGAGGATGGCGGCAAAGGAGTGAAAAACGAAGCGGCCAAAAGAGCGCCGATGAGGGCTGCCTGGATGTACCTTTTTATCACTCTTCTATTGTACTACGAAGCGCCTCTGGTTATCCACAGCGCCGATCCACGAAATATCGCAAAATAAGATATAATACAAGGCGTGAATACGCTGCTGGGAAGGATCTCGGCATTATCCTCACGGGCGAGGGTTGTTCTCGTTGTTTTTGTCGTGCTCGGGCTGGGGGGCGGCCTATTTTTTGTGGTACGGATGCGCGGCGGCCCCTACGCGCCCCAAGTCGCGGCCCTCACCCGCGACCAGGACGCGGACGGCCTCAAGGACTGGGAAGAGGGGATCTTCCGCACCGACCCCCAAAATCCCGACACCGATGCGGACGGCACGCCGGACGGTGAGGAGATCAAGCAGAACAGAGATCCGCTCAAAC